>NZ_BPRL01000065.1:0-69048 GCF_045862635.1 Kitasatospora sp. NE20-6 | reverse complement strand
GCGTCGAGGAGGCCGCGGGCCTGCAGGGCCTGCTCGACGGCCAGGACCGAGTCGTGGGCGCCCGGGGTCTGTGTGCTGTCGGCGCGCCGGGGATCGATCTGCGCGGCCAGGACGGTGGCTTCCATGTCCACCACGGGCAGCGCGGCAGCGGTGGCCGCCGGCGCCTCGGTCAGGGGCGACGGAGTCGCGGCGTGGGCCTGTGCGGCGCCCAGCACCAGGCCGCTCAGGACGGCGACGGCCGTGAGCAGCCGGGTTGCGGCGTTCCGGGTCTTGATGACGGGTGCCATGCGGTGATTCCTTCCGGTTGGATGAAGAGACAGGCCCCGACCCGTCCCGGTGCTCTGCACCAGGCGGGGTCAGGGTTACGACGGAGAGCTCCCGAACGGGAGCAGCACTCAGCAGCAACACCGCCGGCCGGTGCGACCGGTGCTGACGCAGTCGCTGCGGAGAAGGGCCGCGACGGCACGAGTTCCGGGTGACGGTCCGGGAGCCAGTACTTCTCGACGGGCATGACCGTTCGGAGCCCGCCGAACAGTCAGCGAAGCTGTCCCGGCACCCGGCACCCGGCCCGCGGCCCGCGGCCCGCGGCGCTCGCCGTGAGCCGAACGGTCAGCATCGGACGTCGGTCTTCACGGCGACGCCGCTGGAGCAGGGAGTTCCGATGGAGGCGGGCCGGGCGTTCTCCCATTGCTGCTGGCGGAAGAGCAGTTGGTTCTGGTTGTGGGCGAGCATCCTGGTCCGTCCGACTTCCGGGCTGACGGCCCGCCAGCACATGGGAGTCGTTCACGGGCCGCAGGAGCGTCAGTTGCAGGATTTCGTCGGGCGCTTCGCACACTTGAGCCTCCGTCAGGTGCAGGACGGCGGTGATCCGCTCGACTCCTCCGTCCGGCTCGGCCGGCGCGCAGAACCTCCTCGCGCGCGATACGCGCATGGTCCACACGCCGACGGGCCGCGGCAGCGTGCTCCTCCGCATCCCTCACGACACTCCGGCCAGGACTCGAGCTCTTCGCGCGTACGAGCCTCACGACACTCCGGCAAAGCAATCACCGACGGCACCACGCACCTCCCGGACGGACCGACCAACCGTCCGGTGGCTGCCCCGACGCAGCCACCACCACACCCGGTGAACCAGCAGACCGCAGCTCATCGAGCTGCAGCACGGTTCACCACCGCGCTCTCATCAGGGAGCCAGGACCTGGCGGGCGGCCCGGACCTGGGTCTCCAGGCCGGCCTTGGCCTCGGCCATCGCCTTCCCCTCGGCGGCGATCGCCTCCTGCTGGTAGGCGCGGTCCACCGCGTACCAGATGCCCACCACGTTGTGCTCGTGCCGGCAGGCCGCGTCCGCCTTGGCCACCCGGATCTCGTGCGGGGTGGGCATGGGCGTCCTGTTCCACTCCGGGTCGCCCATCGCCGCCACCGGGTCCGGGTAGTCGAAGCCGCTCCCCTTCATGCACTGCGACCACCGGGCGAATGCGGCCTGGGTGCGCGTGTCCTGCTGGGACTCGCTCAGTGTGCGGAACTTGAGGGTGATGGCCGTCTGCGGGTCGCCGATCTGCCCGTCCACGGCGCCGGTGAGCCGCTGGTTGGCCTCGCCGAAGCAGCCGTGGTCGGGCACCTTGCGGCCGTTGACGAGCTGGCCTCCCGGGCCGAACCGCTGCTTCGGGTCCGAGGAGCCGGTCGCCGCGATCGTCTCCTCCCGTGACTTCGGCGCCGGGGCCGACTTGGGCTGCATCTTCTCCGCGGGGACGCCGCCCTCCGGGTGGTAGCCCCAGGTCGCCGTCGCCGCGGCGTTCTGCGGCCCGTAGCGGCCGTCGATCCGCGTGGTGGGAGCGTCGCTGCCACGCAGTTCCCTGGGCGAAGCGGGGAAGGTGAAGCTGAACCCGAGCCGGGTCATGCAGGCGGTGACCAGCTTGGCCTGCGCCTGTTCGACCTGGGTCTGCTGCTCGTAATTGAGCAGGTAGCCGTCGAGGGGCAGCGGCTTGTCGTTGGCCGAGTCGAGCGCCGGCACGGCGGAGACCGAGGGAACGGGGTCCGTGCGCGGCAGGGAGGCGGTGCCGGGCTTCGGCTCCGCAACTGCGCTCGCGCAACCGGCCAGCAGGAGCGGCAGGGCGATCAGCAGCGCGGTACGGCGCGGGCGTCGTGACACGAGTGGGATCTCTCTCGCGAGGAGGACTCGGTGGATCGGCTCCTGCGGTGGTCATCGGGCCGGTGGGGACGGCCGTGGACCACCGCGTGAGCCACCCGGGATCGGACGGGCCTGAGGGCCCGGACACGGACCCGGGGGGCTCAGTGGAAGGCGCCCGAGGCGTTGTTGTTCTTCAGCGCGCTGTTGAGATCCACGGTCTTCCAGGCCGGGATGGTCTGGCAGGCGTACCTGCAGTCGTACCAGCTGTTGTAGTAGACAACGAAGTTGCCGCCGTACCAGCTGTCCACGGCCGCGGCGTGGTTCTTCACCGTGTTGCCGACACCGCTGTTGCCGTTGAGGCCGGGCTGGAACCAGTAGGCCCCGTAATCGTGGATGTCACCGCCCTGCTGGAAGTAGGCGCCGTAGCCGTAGGCGCCGGAGTTGTAGTAGAGACAGACGGCGTGGCTCTCACCACTGCAGTCGTAGTTGATCGCCGAGGCGGTGTCCGCCGTGGCCAGGCCGGTTGTGGCGACGGCGGCGGCCACGCCGGCCGCGGCGACGAGCTTCCTGATGCGCATCTCGTTCCTCCTGACGACGCCGGCACCTCCGGCGTTCGGTCCGAGCGGTCCCGTCGGTGATCCCCGGGCGGCCGCGGTTCCATCATTGGGACGGCCCGTATCGTCCCGGTAGCGCCGCCGTGGCGCTGGACGCACCGTGGGCGCCGGACGATACCGCCAGGGACCGGGGACTCCGTCGACCGGGACTCCGTCGACCGGCGGCTCCACCGCGTGGGCGCGGGCGGCCCCGGACCGCGCAGGAACCGGCGGATCGAGGACGTTCGGAAGCCTCCGCCGCCACCGCGGCGGCGTCCTGTCACCGGCACGGCCACCGGGACGGCCACCGTTCGCCCGCGTCGGACCGCGAAAGCCGGATCGCCGCCGGGCAGGGTCCAGGACGGGTCTGACGCCCCGACGGGGCCTACTGCGATCCTGCTGGTCGGGGTGGGTGGAGGCGCGGGTACTCGTGGGCGGCATGGAAGCGCTCGGTCCTCACGTGCCCGCCCGGGCAGTTGCCGGAGCGCGGCACGACACTTCGACGTCCCGGGCCGGTGACGTCCGGCCGCGGTCGGCCGCGGGACTCCCCGGTGATGGCACGCGAGCCAACCGTTCGACTACGAATGGTAGTGCTAGTGTCACTCGGAGTATCCAAAGGTCTCCGCGGCCGCGCCCTGGGTCGCCAGACACCGGCCGGCCGGCGATCGACACGCCACGGCCCGCGGGACTTCGGCGGGTGCCGCCTCCCGCCCGGGCCCATCACGTCGTCAAACAGGAAGGCAGACACGGTGAGCGACGAGCAAGCGCAGCTGATCTACGGCCAGGGCGAGGAGGCGTGTCCCGAGGGAAACTTCTGCCTCTACCGCGCCGTCAACTTCAACATCGGCCAGACCCCGGGGGTCGGCGACAAGATCCTGGCCATCCCGGTGGGCACGTCCGTCGACGACTTCTCCGTGTACGGCTTCGACCACAGCGCCGACGGGGTGAGCAGCCTCGTCAACCGCACCGATGACGACAACGCACTCTTCTCGGCCGCCGACCAGCAGGGGCATTCGCTGCCGGTGGACCGCAGGTCCTCGATCGCGAACCTCGCGCGGATCGCCATGGCCGACAGTCCGAACGGCAGCTGGAACGACCAGGCCCGCTCCGCGCTGGCAGCCCCCTTCCTGGGGAACCTGACCGTCGAGCAGGCCTTCCTGAGCAAGTGGCAGGACTGGGAGACCCAGAAGTGGATCTACTCCTACCGGATCACGGTGCGCGCCGCCGAGACACGCGTGGTGAAATGGGCGCTCGGATTCGGTGACCTGCCCGAGGGAACCTCCCTCCACAAGGGGTTCACCGACGTCTTCTGGGGCCAGATCCTGCGCGACGGCACCGAGGGCAGCGTCCTGCTCGGCTCCCCTGCGGGCGGCGGACACACCATCGACCCGGGTACCGACCTCGCCATCGACATCCAGGTCCTCTACGCGAAGGAAAGCCCCGCCCAGGAACACCTCACGAGCCTGAACGCCCAGCAACTGGGCTGAGCGCAGACACCGCCGCACCACCCGGCCGCGGGCCGCTCCCCACCGGGGCGGCCCGCGCGTCGGCGGGCTTCGGCAGCGACGTCGGCAAGTAGGGGGAACAGCAGGTGCAGGTCGCTCGTGATGGCGTCGCGGGCGGCCTGGATCGTCCGGTCCACCGGGGCATTCCGTGGTGCCCTTCATCAGCAGTGGGGTTTTTGTGATCCGTGGGTGATGCGGTGCCGGGCTTGCGAGTCGGTCATGAGCCCGCTGCTGACCATCGGCTCCGGTGCTGACGGCCTCCGGGGTCGCTCCCGGCGGGCAACGGCTCCTCCCATGGCGAGGGGCGAGGGGCGAGCGCCACGGGAGTAGCTGGGAGATACCCCGCCCCCCGCCCACGAAGGCCGGCTGCTGTGCCCGGCCACCCGAAACGGCTGGACGTGGACCGACGCGCCCGGCACCGAACCGGGCGACGCTGCGTAGCCGGCAGTCGCTTGCAGAAGCGGCCCTTCCCCCTCCATGACCTGGCCCCGGGGAGAGGGGGAGGTCGTCGTCCGGGACGGACGCGGTGGTGAAATCCGTCGGCCGACGCGACGCCGCCCCACCGCCGGTCGGTACCGGTTCGGCGGGGCGGCGGTTCGGGTCAACCGCGTCAGCCCAGGTAGTAGCCCTGGACGTCGGCGACGACGTCGACGCTGCCGAAGGCGTTGTAGATCTCGATGGAGCCGTCGGCCCCGATAGGCACCAGGGCCAGGACCGGGCGGACGGTGCCCTTGTCGAGGTTGAGGTTGGAGACGCCCGGACGGGCCGTGCCGGCCGGGTAGGCGGCCAGCCAGGTGCCGCTGGTCGGTTCGACGCCGGTCAGGTTGACCAGCACCGCCTTCGCTCCGGCGGGGACGCCGTGGGAGCCGGCCACCTTGACGACGAGCTTCGAGCCGCCCGCGAGCCGGGTCTTGGCGGCACCGGTGCCGTTGCGGGTGTCCAGCACGCGGGCCGGGGCGAGCGGGAAGTACGGCGTCTTCGTCCCGCAGTCCGCGGAGGAGGAGTCGGACACGTAGCCCTGCAGGTCGGCGACGAGGTGGACCCAGCCGAAGGCGTTGTACAGGTGGACGTTGCCGAGGGAGTCGACGGGCGCGACCACCTGGTTCGAGGTGATCTGCCCGGAAGTGAAGTTCAGCGCCGAGGTCCCGGGAACCCATGAGGTTCCCGGGTCCTGGACACCCACCCAGCCCGACCCCGTCGGCTGCGTCTCGGTGATGCTGAGGACGACCGCGGTGGCGCAGCGCTTCACCGCGTCCGGCACGGTGAAGGTGACGTTGCTGTTGGGGCCGATAGGCATCTGCGCGCGGCCCACGCCGATGCCGGTGCGGGTGTCCAGGATCCGGGTCGGCACGGTCGGCTGGACGAAGCCCGCCCCGACGCCGGTGCCGCCGGCCGTGGTGGTGTAGTAACCCTCGACGTCGGCCACCAGGTCGACGCTTCCCGCGAAGTTGTGCAGCTCGACGTAGCCGTCGGCGGAGACCGGCACGGTGACCAGGTTCGGCGCGATCTGACCGGGCACCAGGTTGAGGCTGGAAGTGGCCGGGCGGGGCCGGCCGGCCGGGTAGGCGGTGACGTAGGTCGCCGCGGTGGCGCCCACGCCGGTGAGGTTGAACGTGACCGCGGTGACGCCGGTCGCCGGGATGCCGTGCTCACCGGCGACCTTCAGCCGGACCACGCCACCGGTCCCGACCTTGCCCTGCGGGGCGCCGGTGCCGTACCGGGTGTCGAGGAACCGGACCGGCGTGATGGGCACCAGGGCGCTGCCGACGGTGATCTCGCGCTGCGTGGTCGCGCTGCGGCCCCCGTCGTCCTTCACCGTCATCGTCACCGTGTAGGTGCCCGGTGTGGCGTAGGTGTAGGCGCCGACGCCACTGCTCCAGGTCTGCAGGGCGCTGCCGTCGCCGAAGTCGAAGGAGTAGCTCGCGATGCTCCAGCTGCTGGTCGTTCCGGACCCCCCGTCGACCTGCGCGGTGAGACCCGAACTCGCCTGTACGCGCGCGGTCAGCGCCGGGACGAGCGGGGCGTCGTCGACCACCTGCACGAACCTCTGGACCACCGCGGTGGTGCCGTTCGCGAGAGATGCCCGAGCCGTGATCCTGCGGGTGCCGGTGGTGGTGTAGGTGTGGGAGGCGGTGGGCCGGTCGGTGACCACGGGCGCGGTGCCGTCGAGGAAGTCGAACGTGTAGGAGTCGACCTTGCTGTGCCAGGGGTTGACCTCGGTCAGGGTGACCGTCTCCGTGAAGCCGACCGGGCCCTTGACGGAGGAAAGGGCCGCCGTGAGTGCGAACGGGTCCGGGATCTCGGCAGATCCGCGGTCGACGTAGCCGGGCCCGGTGCCCGTGTTCGCGACGAGGGGGTTGTCCACCCGTACACGTCCGAGCCGGTCGGGCTGTGGCTGGTGCGGAGCGTTCGCATCCGCGGAGTCGAACACCAGCGCCTGCCACTCGGCCGTGGTCGTGGCGGGCGTCGTCTGCAGCGACATGTCGTGGCCCGCGTGTCCGGTGGCGCCGTACAGGGCCTCGGGCGTCGTGTAGGGCTGCCCGGCCCAGCTGTAGCGGGCGACGGGCGACGCGGTCAGTACGGAGTTGTAGTCCCACACGATGTCGGCGGCCGCGCCGGCCGAGACGACGAAGGGCACGCCGCCCGGGGCAGGGCACGCCTTCATGCCGCCAGCCACCACGTTGTTCTCCACCACCGCTCCGGTCGACGCCCCCGCCAGCTCCACCGCGGTGCCGCACGTCGCACCGTCGCCGAGCGAGTTGGCCACCACCACGGTGTCCGGCGCGTCGGTGGCCCGGATCGCGGGCGCGCTGCCGTTGGGGATCAAGTTGCCGGCCAGCACCGTCCCCCGTGCTCCCGCCTTCAGATCCACCGACAGGGCGGTCGGGGTGCCCACCACCACGTGGTTCTTCTGGAAGGTGAAGGCTTCGCTCTCACCGTCGACGGCCACACCCGTGGCTCCGTAGACCAGGACCTCACTGCTCTCCACCGTGACACGCGCCGAGCCCGACACGGTCACCGCAGGCTGCGGAGCCCTGCCGTCGAGGGCGATGTTGTGGAACACGACGTCGTGCACATGGTCGAACTCCACTGCCGGCTGAGCAGCCGTGGAGCTGACGACCGGTTCGTCGTCCGTCGCGGACGTGACGACGATCGGCGCGGACGCCGTCCCCGACGTCCTTACCCGCACCGCCTCGTAGGTGTAGCCGGCCGCAACCCTCACGGTGTCCCCGGGACCTGCCGCGTCCAGCGCGGTCTGCAGACTGCAGTACGGCTGTGTCTGCGTGCCGGTACCGGTGTTCTTGCAGAACTGCAGGCTGCTGACGTAGATCGTGCTGCCCCCGGCAGCCACGGCACCGGGAGCGCCGACCAGCGTCGCCCCCACTACGACTCCGATCGCCGCAACAGCCGAAGTAGCGCGAGATGGCACGGGACAACCCCCAGGTCGATCGGCAGAGTGCGGCACATCATCGCGCCCGCCGTACCGGTCACGATCACCGGGGTACCCCTCGTCTGCAGCGATCCGCTCCCGAACGGCCCGCCACCGCACGGGCAGACCCGGACGATCGGGGCGAAGTACCGCCGGCTGCCGGGCAGGTCGGGAGGGAGAGAAGGTGGAGCGGACGAAGGACGACACCACGACGAAGGAGGACCCCGATGGCGGGTGGACGGATGCAGTTGACCTCGACGGTGCTGAACGCCACGGAGCCGGAGCGGCCGGCCGGGTTCTACCAGCGGCTGCTCGGATAGGAGACCGTCGTCGAGAAGCCCGGCTGGGTGCGGATCGGACCGCCGGACGGCGGGGCCGGGCTCGCCTTCCAGTCCGAGGACGCCTGCGTGCCCCCGGTGCGGCCCGCGACGCCCGGCGAGCAGCAGATGATGACGATGCACCTGGACATCGAGGTCGACGACCTGGACGCCGCCGGGCAACGGGCGCGAGCGCTCGGGGCGACGGTGGCCCCGCGCCAACCTCAGCCCGACGTACGGGTCGTGCTCGATCCGGCCGGGCATCCGTTCCGCTTCCGGGTACGCACCTGACGACGCCGGCCCGGCGCAGCCACAGCGCGGGCACCGCTGACAGCCGGACAGCTGGGCGGCGGACGAGCGGGCAGCGGACGAGCGGGCCGGAGGGGATCACCCGGTGAAGGGTCGGTCCGGGAGGGGCCAATCGACGGCCCGGTGGTGCGGCGGGCGGCTGACGGCGGTCGCGGTGATCGGCAGGGGCGGGGATCTACGTGGTGATCCGCCCGGCCGTACCCGCGCCGGTGTTCCTGTCCCGGAGTTCTGCGGGCCGCCTCAAGGGCCGTGACCCATCGATGGCGGCCGACGTGCTGGAGGTCGACATGCTGGAGGCCGCCTGGGTGGACGGTGCCGCAATCGTGTACGTCGGCAAGGCATCGGCGGGCAACGGTGGACGCCGCGGGCTCCGCAAGCGGCTCGACGAGTACCGCCGCCACGGCGCCGTCCGGCTGGCCGGACACCGGGAGGCCGCTACATCTGGCAGCCGGCCGACTCGCACGCGCTGCTCGTCGCCTGGCAGCTGACGCCCGAACAGGACCCGGGCGAGGCGGAGGCCCGGCTGATCGCGGAGTTCACCGAGATCCACGGGGCGCGGCCCTTCGCGAACCGCAACCGCGGCAGCACTGCACCGGCCGCATCCGGCACGTAGCCGACCGGGACAGCGGGTCCGGGTCCGCACTACCTCCGGCCGGTCAGCGTCCTCGGTCGCAGATCGCCCGCAGCCACGGTTCCCTGACGGCGGGCATCCGCGCGAGCGTGTACCGGAACGCCTCCCCGGAGGGCTGAACCGGGTACCACGGGTGCGGCGGCAGCGGATCGTCCCGCTCCACGCCGGCACCAGCACCAGGTCGGCGGTCGGCCCGCCGCACCCCGGCCCCGCCCCGCCAGGTCCAGCCGCTTCGCACCCTCCCCGGCGGGCAGCAGCGCGCCGAGTGCCCGGCCGAGGAACTCGGCGACCGACCCGGGGCGCCGCCTCGACCGGTGCGCGGGGCTGCGTGTCGCCACCCCCCGTCTGGAACTGCGGCTGCCTGGCGACGAGGAGTTGGCCGAGCCGGCCGACCTGGCGGCGGGGGGCGTGCACGACCGGACCGCATGCCCTTCCTCGTACCGTGGACCGGCTGTCCTGCGCGAGGGGGGAGTCTGTCGCGCCGCTCCCGCTGCCATCGGCCGTCAGCCGGTCGGTTCGCCCAGGAGGAAGAGCCGGTCGACGGCCTTCCGGGTACGACCCCGGCTGTTCGGCATGAGGTGGGCGACACCCGGCGGGCGAACCACAGCCGTCCCCGGTACCGGGCTCACGGACACCAGGAGCCGCCGCTCCGGCTCGCCCGGGCCTCCACCGTGTAGCCCTGCTCCCCGTCGAATGCCCAGGACACGGCGAGATGGGAGGTGGCGCCGTCGATCTGCTTGGTGAAGCAGAGGCCGATCCGTTCGCCGACCGGGTCGTGGCGCCAGTCGGGTTCGTCCGGCTCGGGTGGTGCCGGCAGCCAGCCGTTGCGGGCAGCGGCCGCCCGGTAATAGGCGACGACGTCCGCCCGCCGGGAGGGCTCGGCGTACCCCTGGCCGAAGTACGCGAAGCGGTCGTCGTCGTCGCAGCCGGTGTACGACTCGCCGTCGGCCTGTGCTCCTTGCGGGGTGCCGACTGTCCGGACCTGGGCGGCCATCGGGTCCTGCAGTGCCGCGTCCGCGGAGGTGCAGCCGTAGATCCCGCCGTTGAGGGCCCACCAGCCGCCGACGACGGTGAGTGTGGCGAAGACCAGTCCGCCCGTAACGACGGACGCTCCCACCCGAAGATCGTTCACGGGTGGGAGCGTACAGACCCGCAGCAGGTTCTCCGCTGGCAGGGCGCCTTCGCATTGGTGCTGGGCCGCCAGGTCGCCGGTTCACCGGTTCGCCGGGCCGGAGCATGTCGTCGACCGGCCTTGGGTCAAGCCCCTCCTGACCGGGCACGAGAGCGGAACGGATCACGGCGGTGGTCTCCAGGAGTTGCGCTGCAGCAGGTTCACCGGGCGCAGCGGGGAGTGTGGTCGGTGAGGGCAGATGCCGACGCCCCGCAGGCGGTCGGGCCGCACCCGTCGAGAAGCGGGCCGGACAGTGCGCAGCGCAGGACGAGGGAGCGGGCAGGGCCCAGCGCGTAAACGCGGTAAGGGCCATCTGCGGCGACGCAGTCCGGCGGGCGGTGAGGCGCGACACGGCCAGGCAGGGCGCTCTGCCCGGGACGAGAGTGGCTACGGCGCGGCGCGGGTCAACACCCGGACCAGGTTGGTTGGCAGGCCGGTGCCACGCCGTACCGCCGGTGAGGGGACACGGCACGGCGACGGAACGCACGGACCGCAGGAGCGTCGGTCAGCCGGTCACCAGTCACCAGTCACCAGTCACCAGTCACCGGCAAGAGGTACCCGGACCGGTGGAGAGCAGCAAGCAACTGTCCGGTTCTGCAGACCCGTAGGCGGAAAGCCAAGGAAGTGTCGACGCAACGCCAACACGTCCAGGAATTGCCCTGACATCCTTCATGAGAGGTCATGACGGGGCATCAAGCATTGAGGCCCCACACAAATAAGGTGACAACAATTGCCTGAAGGACGATCAATGCTCCTGCTGCCGTGGCGATAGCCGCTACGGGGCTCATCGGCGGCGCGGGCCCAACACTGGCCGCGGCCTCTGCCTGAGCGTCGGGGCCCCGGTGAGAGTGAGTGCGCGGGCGTCCCGGGAGGACGTGTTCGCATCGACGAGCCAGGCGCCCATGCGCCAGGGAAAGTCCTGCACGCGCCACGCCTCCGCGACCTGGCCTCGGAATGGTCATGTATCGGTGGTGACCCACCGCCAGAAGCGTATATCCTGCCGAATTTCATGGAGATGCTCATGTCTGTTCGCTTTCCCGCCCGCCGCCTGGCTGCTGTAGGCCTGGCGGCCTTCGCCCTGCTGATCGGGCCGGCCATATCTCCGGCGCAGGCCTACACCTACGACGAGAAGACGGTGACGATCAGGAACGCGTACAGCGGCAAGTGCTTGGAGGTTGCCGACTGGAGCATGGCCTGGGGCGCCCAGGTCCGGCAGTGGGACTGCACCGGTGGTGCCAACCAGAAGTGGGTGAAGGTCTTCGACACCGCCACCGGCAAGGAAAACATGTACTACTACCGCAACGTCAACAGCGGAGCGTGCCTGGAGGTTGCGGGGGCGAACAGCAACTGGAACGGCGCCACCGTCGACCAGTGGCAGTGCAACTTCGGCAACAACCAGGCCTTTTACAACAGCTCCTACATGCCTCCCATGTCGACCACCGGAAAGTGCCTGGAGATCGCCGACTGGCGTGTCGACAACGGCGCTCCGGCCCGGATTTGGGACTGCACCAACGGCGAAAACCAGCGGTGGATTCAGGCACTGGCCGGCTGACGAAGACCCGCCAGCCAATAGTGAACCACCCGGTTCCAGGGCTTCGGCACAGTCGCGAGATGTCCGTTTCGCCACTGTGCGCGCAAAGAAGACCATCGCATCCCTCGCCGTTTTCGGCCTCACCGCCCTCGGCACGGTCGTGGCGGCCCCGGCGGCTCACGCCGGCGGGTGCGGGTGCTCCGGGAACTTCGCCTCGTCCGGCCCCGTCCACGACCGTGGCGGCCAGCAGGCAGGGACGATCCACGACTACTGGGACGGCACCTGCAACTGCTCCGTCTTCGTCTTCGTCAGGAGCACGTACGCGGGTACGGCGACGGCCACCTCGATCCGCAGCGCTCGCGCTCCACCAGGTCACCCACGCGGCCCAGATCGCCGACCTCGACCGGATGGGACTGGACACCATTCGGATCGACCACTCCACCGGGCGGATCGAGCTGATCTCCCATGAGTACGACGACCCGCAGGCCGCCGAGGCTGCCCGCCGCGCCCATGCCGAGCAGCACGACGAACGGCCACCACGCCGCTGGTGGCGCCGACCCTGGTGATACGTCAGTACGACCGGGCAGCCCCAGGGTATTGGCCACATGGACGAGGACCGTTCCGCCGCCGACCGGGGCGATCCGGCCGGCCCCGCCGACCGGGAGCAGCCGACCACGCCTCTTCGGATCAGGACGACGCGCCGCCGGTGCCCGGCCGGGGTGGTGTCCGGGGATGGTCGGGTTGCTGGCGGGATCGGCGGAGCGGACCGGGCCCACTACGGCACAGCGGACCGGGCGGTTGGCCCGGCACAGCTCGCGGTGTGCCGGGTGGTCGCCTTGCCCGGCCGTGGGTGGGGTGGGTGTCCTCGGCCCGCGTCAGTGCCCCCGGCAGCACGCCGGTCCGGCGGCGTTCATGGTCCGGTGCGCTGCCACGACGCTTACGGCACAGGCGATTCGGCGGACGGCGGCCAGCGGTGGCCGGCATCGTGCAGCTTGCCGAGGGCGGCGTGGTCGTTGCCGACCAGTACCTGTGCCAGTCGTGCTGCGGTGGCCACGACATCGGGCCAGCCCGGCGATCGAAGGTAGATCTCGTCGCCGGCACCGGCGCCGACCAAGTCCTGCACCCTGGCGTAGGCGGCGCCGAGGCGCGCCATCAGCGACACCTCCTCGTCGGTGCGCAGGCTTTGCCCCAGCCAGGGCATCGGATCCTCCGCATTGCAGAAGTCGTCGAACAGGACGTGCACCACGTGGTCGAGATTCTCGAACCGATCCGGGTCGAGCCAGACTTCCCGTTGCCAGGTCGGGCTTGCCAGCGCCACGACCGCAGGTACGACGTGCAGGCGGTAGTAAGGCAGCGCGATGCCGTGATCAATCACAGGTCGAGGGTACCGACCTCGTGACCGGCAGGAGACGGGGGCGGCAGGCAGCTGCCCGGCCGGTCTCCGGGCCCGGTGGACAACTCCCCGGTAGATTCCCGCGGGTGACATCGATCCGGCCCCAGGCCGGGCGGGCGGATCGCGGTGAACGGCACGACGCCGGGATACCCGCCACCACCATGACCGGCTGCAGTGTCCGGGCCGTGGCCACGCGGCACCGGGCACCGGGTTGCCCCGGGACGCGGTCAGCGGCGGGTGACGGCGGATCCGCTGTCGTTCAGGGCCTCGGCCCACACCAGCGGGTCGAACCACTTGGCGATGTCCGGCATGTGCGCGGTGATCGCCTTCGATCGAGCCCATGCTCACCAAGGTCGATACGACAACGGCCGCTCATCGCGGTTCGTGGGGCTTGAGCTGTGCAGGGGATACTGCTGCGGTGCTGCTGACATGGATCGCCGAAGTGGCGGACGAGCCCCTGGTACTGGAGCCGGCTGACCGGCGGGTGGAGTGGGAGACCAACACCTGGTGGCTGAGTGCGGAGGTCGAGGACAGGAGGTCGTTGTCCGTCTCCGAGGTGGTGGCTGCTTTCGAGCGGACTGCTTCGGCTCTCCGCGCCCGCATTCGCGAAATGGGTTTTCCCGGGACCGCGACGTTCTACGTGTGGCACGACGACGTCGCCGGGCAGCTGGGGTGTTCGACCGGCTCGGTACCGCCGGACGAGTTGCCGTTCGGCGGAGCCTACGTGCCTTCCGACGACCTCGGATCAGTCGTCGGGGGATTCCTGGCTGACAGCAACCCCGGGGTCATCACCTTGTCGGACCTGGACGAGGCACGAGACTCCGGGCAGATCGAGGCCGAGCCCGAGATCGTGTCCTTCCCTGTCTGGGTCAGCAGCGTCGGAGCCGCCTCACCGTGAACGCTCCAGCCTGTCCGCAGGGACGAGCCGGCGGCGGCAGATGAGGGCTACGGCGAAGGTGAGGAAGTGGTCGGCCCTGCGCTCCTAGCACCGATGCAGGCGTCGGCGGCCGACGGCCCGGGCCCTCGCCCGTACCCCCGACCGCATGCCTCCCACCGCCTCCAGCGGCAGGATCAGCGGGACGTCGGACCGGGCGCCTGACAGCACTGCTGTCTGGATGCGCCGTGTGTCACCGGGCAACGGCCAACCCCTCCCCCACAGCTCCGCCTTGTGTCAGGGTCAGCCGAGCCAGACGATGTCGATGACGTAGAGCCGCCCCGCCGCGCTGTTGACCAGGTAGACGAGGCTGAGCTGGCCGATCGAGGCGCAGCGTACGTCTTCGCCCTCGGTATCGGTGGCGTCCCACTGCGGCCATCCCCAGGGGGTGCGGGCGGCGATGTCGAGCAGGTCGCGGACCAGCTGCTGGGCGTGCGTGGGGAGGTCGGTGAAGGTCTTGACCGCCTTGGGTGACAGGCGGGCGGGCCAGATGTGGTCGCTCACGGACGCGTCCCGAAGAGCTGGTCGATGTCGACACCGTCCTCGTCGTCCAGGCCGGCGGCGACGAAGGCGTCGACCGCGGGTGCGCTGTCCAGGCGGACCTGCCAGGTGCGGACGACCTCGTGCAGCGGGGAGAGGTCGTAGGTCTGGCGGGAGTCCTCCAGTGCCTTGGCCCAGTCCCGCTCGAAGGCCGGCAGCCATCGCTGGGCGCGCTCGGGGCGTTCGGCGCGAATACGGACGAGCAGTTGCGCCGCGGCGCGCGGGGCCGGGGCGGGTGGCGGGGCGGGAAGGTGTTCCGGCTGGGCGCTCATACGAATCTCCTCCACTTCGTCGTCGGTCACGGTACGGCAATCGGTGCCCGCAGTGGCGTGGGCGGGCGGATTCTCCGGTTCCGGCCGGGCAGAAGTGCGCGGCGGCACCGTGCCAGGGAGGGGAATGACCGCACAGCTCACATTTCCCGTACATCCCGGGCGGCCCGCCGCCGGTACAGCCGTGGGAACAACGGGCCCGGCCCGGCATCGCACGAGGCCGGCGTCGACGTTCCGAGAGCTGCCGACCGACTCCACGTAGAGGTCCAGGTCGTCCTCCCGTCCCGTCTCGCCCGCCCGCAGACCGATGAACAGGGGTGCCATCCGTTCGGCACAGGCGACGGCGAGCAGACGCACCGTCTCGTCTCCCCCGGCGTGAAGGGCGTCGACGGCGGTCTCTTCCACGAGCGTCTTCACAAGCCCGTCCTTTCTCCACGTCACTCGCTCAGCCGGTCGACTCGACCGCTCGCCTGCCAACCGGGCGCTCGGTCTCACACGGCGCGCCGCCCGGGGCGGGGTGGTCAGTGGTCGATGCCGAAGTCGATGTACTGGATGCCGGTGAACTCGACGGCCAGGCCCGCTGCGCGGCGGCCGCCGTCCTTGAAGTAGGACTCCTGGAGGGCTTCGGCGAGGATGTCGGCCTGCTGGCGTTCGCTGGCGCCGGTGTCGCGGGCGGCGAAGAGGCGGCGCGCGTACTCGCCGCCGATGTGCTGGCTGAGGTGGCGCAGGCGCGGGTCGTCGGTGGATCCGGCGGCGCTGGCGTAGCCGAACTGGGCCATGGTGCTCAGCTGGAGGCCGTTGTGTTCGGCGGCCTTGCGCATGCGGGCCTTCACCCGGGGCTGCCATTTGGCGCGGACGGCGTCCTCGATGGCGCGGGCGGTGTCGGGTCTGGGGTGGGTGCGGGTGTCCTTGAGCCAGCGCTGGACGGTGCGCCGGGAGACGCCGAGGTCCTGGGCGACCTGCTTGGTGGAGCCCTTGGCGGCCTTGACCAGGAACCGCACCCGGGCGGGGTTGCCCTGCGGGATGGGGCGGGTCTGCATGACGCGCTCCAGGCCGTCGTCGATCTCCCCCACGGTGGTGCTCCCTGTCCGGTGTCCGGCGGCGGTGCCGCCCGTGTCTGAGTGTGCTTGGTGTGCCTGGTGGCGAGGCCGGGGCCCGTGGCGGGCCCGGCCGCGGGTGGGTGCTACTCGTCGTGGGCGGGTGCGGTGCCGCCGGCCTTGATGTACCGGGCGGGGTTCACGTCGTCGGCCAACAGGTCGGCGATCTCGGCGAGCGGGCGGGCGCCCTCGAACTTGACCATTCCCGGCGCCACGCCCAGGCGCAGTGTGCCGGGGACCTGGCGGCCGTCGGGGCCCAGCGGGATCACGTCGAGGGCGGTGGGGCCGAGGGCGGGGTAGAGGGCGCAGTCGGAGAGGACGGCGATGGGGTGGCGGCCGGTGAGCTGGGCGGTCCTGAGGAGTTTGCGGTGGAAGTTGACGCGGGCGGTGGCGATGACGGCGGCGCGGATGTCGGGGCGCCAGGTGGGGCGTTCCAGGGCCGGCCAGGGCCGGCCGGGGCGGTAGCCGTGGCCGCGGGGGCGTTCGCGGAGTTTGCCGATGCCGCCCTTGGCGGTGGCCTTGACGGCGGCGAGGACGGCCAGGTCGACCGGGTCACCGTCCTTGAGCGCGGCCATCGCCTGCAGGAACGCGGTGAGGTCGCGCTCGGCGAGGTCGGTCGGGACGCCGAGGCGGGCCATGGCCGTCTTGTAGGCGGTGGTGAGGCGATCGTGCCAGGGGTCGAGGTACGGGCCGCTCTCGTGGCGCAGCCAGCCCTCCAGTGGCTGGACGCGGGCGCCGAGTTCGGTGGCGTAGGCGACGGTGGGGGTGGCGTACCAGGCCGGTCCGGTGGGGCGGGTGCCGTCCGGGGTGAACGGCGAGGGGAGTCGCTCGTCGAGGTCGATGTGGGAGAGGTCGACGAGCCAGGAGCCGGGCAGCTTCTTGTCGAACACCGGGTTGAGCTCGTGGACGGGCTCGGACAGGCCGACGGTCAGGCGGCCCGCGGCGGAGAGGAACGCGGTGTTGACGTCCACCCCGACCGCCCACGGCAGCACCGCCTCGGCGTCGGTGAGGGGGCGCCACCAGTCCCACGCCTCCTCCGTCAGCACCTCCTCGGGCCCGCTCCCCCGGCCCTGGGCGAGCGGGTGGACGTCCGGGACCTCCGGCGGCGCGGCGTCGACCGCCGCGTGCAGGGAGCCCGGGACCGGGGCGGACGTCCAGCCGCCGCTCTCACCGCGCACCGGCTTGGTGGGCGGGCGCAGCGCGGTCATGAGTTCGAGGCCGGAGACGGCGGTGGAGCCGCGGGGGGTGATGACGGTGTCGGCGTAGGTGGCGAGCAGGCGCAGCAGGCCGACCGCGTCCAGGTGGTCGGGGACGTGCCAGCCGGAGCTGGTCAGCGCCCCCCACATCGGCACGCAGTACTGGACGCATTCGCGGCGGGCGCCGTCGGGGGTGCGGTAGACGCGGGCCCAGGGGCCGAAGCCGCGGCGGGTGAGCTGCCAGCCGTCCTTGGTCAGGGCTTTCACCACGCGGTGGGTGTCGGGCAGGCGCCCGGTGCGGGGCGCGTAGGTGGTCTTCTCGTCCGTGCCCGTCGGGGGCAGGCCGAGTTCGGTGGCGGCCGCGTCGGTGAGGACGACCAGCGGATCGCCGTCGCGGCCCCACTGGTGAAGGCGCGGCGAGCCGAGGCCGGCGGTAAGCGTCCATTCGGTCAGTGCGGACAGTGTCCTGGCCGGAACCTCCATGACCTGGCCGTCGGTCAGGTGCGCGGCCAGGTGCTTACCCGTGGCGGCGACGTCCACCACGGCGAGCGGCCCGGCCGGGAAGCGGGCGGCGGCCGCCTGCTGCCACTCCGGCACCACGGACGCCTTCGCCGCCTTCGTTGCTTTCGCGGTCGCCGGAGCGGCCTTGCGGGCCCGCGCCGGGACACCCGAGCGCGACGGTGCCGCACCGCGGGTCTCGGCGGGCGGGGACACCGGCCGGGGTGCGGCCGGGGCGGTCGTGGCGGCCGGCGTCGATGCCGTGACCGGCCCCGCCGGAGCGGTAGCGGCAGAAACCGGCGCGGGGCTGCACCAGCCACCGCCGTGCATCGGCCGTCCTCCCGCCCGGAACGGCGTCGGACGCCCGCACCGCACACACGCCGCAGGCTCGGCCATGACCAGCTCACCGGCCGGACTCTGGTCCAGCGTCACCAGCTCCGCTCCCGCCCCTGCCCCTGCCCCCGGCGTCGGCGTCGGCGTCGGCAGCACGCTCGGCGCGGTCACCGGTGCGGCGGCGGTCGGCTCCGGCCCGGTCCCGGCCGGGGCCTGCGCCTCGGCGGGCACCAGGCCCGCCTCCCGGGCCCGGCGCAGCCACGCGGTGGGATCCACCGTGCCGTGGCGCAGCGCCAGCGTGGCCAGGAACCGGATGTAGGCCTCACGCTTGGGCGGACGCGGCTCCGTCGTCCCCGCCTCCCAGCGCACGATCGTCTCCCGGCGGGCCCGCAGCGCCTTCGCCAGGTCCTCCTGCGTCAGGTCGGCGAGCTTGCGCAGCCGCTCCCGCTCCGCGGGCACCGGCAGATCGTCCTCCGGCTTGGGCCGCGCGAGCAGCGCGTCCACCGAAGCGAACAGGTCATCGGACACAGGCCACCTCCACCCCCACCATAGCGCGAGTGTAACCTCAAACCACACATCCGAAACGCACATTCGAAGGCCTCGGCCATCCGCATGACCACGCTCCGGCCGTCGCCGGGTCGACCCTCCCGGCGAGGTTCGACCGCACACCGGAACCTCGCTCTCGTGGGCTGCCATCGGCAGCGCTGACCAGCACCTGCCGGCCCGGCCGGCCTTCCCCATGACGAAGCACTGCCGGCGGTGCGCCACGACCGGTGCAGTGGTCACGTGGTCGCGCAGTCCAGGATCCGGCCGTCGGCCGTGCCGATGAGCAGGCGGCCGGGCCCGGTGGCGGTGAGCGCAGTCGGGACGACGGGGACACCGGAGACGGTCAGCCGGTGGCGCCAACGGGGGGAGCCGTCGTGGAGGTCGAGGGCCAGGAGCTCGCCGTTGCGGTAGGCGAGGTGGACGGTGTCCGCCTCGGTGTCGAGGTCGGTGGCGACATGGTCGGTCCGGAAAATCCAGCGGGGCGCGCCGTCGGTGATCGTGCGGCGGACGACGAAGGAGCCGCCGGGCTGCAGTCCGTGGCCGCTGTAGACGGTACCGGCGTGCACCAGGTCGCCGTCGTCGGTCTCCACGCCCGGGCCCGGGAAGTGCGTCTGTCCGGGCTCCCAGGAGAACGGGAACAGGGGCTGGACACCCGGCCCCTTCCGGGAGGGCACCGAGAGCCAGTGCCGTTTCCGTGACACCTTGTTGACGTAGTCCCGGCTTCCGTGCCGGATCCGCAGGCGCTCGTGCCGGTCGACGTACGTGGTGGTCCGGTGCTGGATCAGCAGGCCGTCGGCGAGAGCGGTGCGCAGGGGCTGCTCCGGATCGTCCTCCTCCCGGTGGAGGGTGGCCAGGACTCCGGCGTCCGAAATCTCCTCGACGGCGAGGACGTGCCGCCGGGGTTCCCAGTGCGGGCTCAGCGCGGAGAGCGCCCGGTGGGCCCCGTCCCGCCCGTCGGGGCGCGGGGCGGGCACCCGGGGGCCGGCCAGTTCGGCAGCGGTGAGCGAACGCGGTGCGGCGGCGCGCCAGTCGGGCCGCCGCACCACGGCGACGTGGCCCTCGACGTGGGCCCTCCGGTCGTTCTTCCAGTCGTCGGGCGGTGCCGTCAGCACGCGCAGGGCCTGCTCGTCGAGCCAGGTCAGCGCGAGGACCTGGCGGCCGGAGTCGTGCTCCAGGAGGGAGGTGGCGGAGCCCGTTTCCCAGTCGAGCAGGAGCAGCTCGCCCTCGAAGAAGTAGCCGCCGTCGTACTTTCCGGCGCCGACGGCAAGCAGGGGCACCGTGGGGTGGAAGGCCAGGGCGTGCACCGGGAAGCGCGTGCGGAGAACGGCCCGGCAGGCGAGGTCCCCCGTGCCGTACACCCCCACTGTCGCCATCCCGGCGAACCCGCGCTCGCCCGCGACGGCGATCAGGCCGCGCCCCTCGTCGAACACGGCGAGGACGGGCCGACCGACCTCGGCGAACGGGCGCTCGCCGAGGACATGGAGGACGCGGAGCGGGGAGGTCATGCCGGAGATCCTCCCAGTAGGCGGCGTCAGGCTCTTGCGCGGGCCCGCCGAGGGACGTCTCACAGGAGTTGACGACAGCGAGGACTGCTGGTGCGAAACGACCGATGGCGGAGGCCGTCAGCCTTCGGGCCCGGCGGCGGGCCGCGGGGCTCGGCCGTGCCCGCCGAGGAAGGGGACGGGAGTACCGCCGCTCCCGACAGGTTCGGTGCCTGTCAGGAGTTCGGCCGGGGACACCACCAGGACGTCGCAGGCCGCGTGGGCGCGTTCTGGCATGGCCGCCGTGACGAGGTGCTCGGGACGGGCCACCGGTGCCGGGCACCTGCGGCAGGTGCGGCTCAGCGGTCGACCTCGCGGGCGAGGAGGTCCTCGACGCTCTCGCGGCGGATCAGCAGCCGGGCCCGGCCGTCGCGGACGGCGGCGACGGCCGGGCGGCCCACGAGGTTGTAGCCGGAGGCCATGGAGAGCTGGTACGCGCCGGAGGCGGGGACGGCCAGCAGGTCGCCGGCCCGCAGATCGGCCGACAGCCGGGCGCCGCGGACCAGGATGTCGCCGGCCTCGCAGTGGCGGCCGACCACGTCGACCTCCCGGTTGGCGGCGGTGGAGTCCCGTCCGACCAGGCGGACGGAGTACCGCGCGCCGTACAGGGCCGGGCGCGGGTTGTCGCTCATGCCGCCGTCGACGGCGGCGAAGATCCGGCCACCGCTTGTGTGCTTGACCGCCAGCACCCGGTAAACCGCGACGCCGGCGGGAGCGGCGATCGCGCGCCCCGGCTCGATCAGCAGGCGCGGTGTGTCCAGTCGGCGGCGCTTGCAGGCGTCGGCCAGGCGCACGGGGACGAGGGCGGCGAACTCGTCGAGGTCCAGCGCCTCGTCGCCGGGGACGTAGGGCACCGCGTGTCCGCCGCCGAGGTCGAGTTCGGGCAGGTGCAGGCCGTGCTCGTCGCGGACGGCGGCGAGCAGTCCGGCCATCCGGTCGACCGCGGTGAGGTAGGGCTCGACGGTGGTGATCTGGGAGCCGAGGTGGCAGTGCAGCCCGCTCAGGACCAGGCCGGGCTGGGCGAGGATGCGCCGGACGGCGTCGAGGGCTTCCCCGTCGTCGACTGCGAGGCCGAACTTCTGCCCGGTGACGCCGGTGCGGACGGCCTCGTGGTGGCCCGCGGCCACCCCGGGCACCACCCGCAGGAGGACGCGCTGCGGAGCGGTCGGGCTGGTCAGCGCGGCGATGCGGGGGATCTCGGCGAGGTCGTCGACGACGATCCGTCCCACCCGCAGGCGCCGGGCCAGGCGCAACTCGGCGGGGCTCTTGGCGTTGCCGTGCAGGACGATCCGTTCGGGCGGGAAGCCGGCGGCCGCGGCGAGGCGCAGTTCGCCCTCGGAGCAGACGTCGAGGCCCAGGCCCTCCTCGGCGGCCCAGCGGGTGACGGCGCTGCACAGGAACGCCTTGGCGGCGTAGAGCACCTCGGCCGCCGGCAGGGCCGTGCGGTAGGCGCGGCAGCGGGAGCGGAACTCGTCCTCGTCGAGGACGTACAGCGGTGTGCCGAAGCGGTCGGCGGCCTCGGCGAGGCCGACGCCTGCGACGGTGACGTCCCCGGCGGTCGACCGGGCGGAGGCCGGCCACGGGTCGCCGACCGCCGGGTCGGGCTGGTCGGTGTAGAGGCAGGGGCGGACGGGGGTGAGGCTCATGGGGTGGTGCTCCTTGCCGGTGCGGCAGCGGGATCGGTGGCGGTGGGATCGGTGACGGCGGAATCGGTGGCGGTGGGATCGGTTGCAGTGACGGGCCCGAGGTGCCGCAGGACCAGTTCGACCTGAACCCTGGCGGCGCCGGCTCGGCGCAGTGCGGAGGTGACGGCACGCAGCTCGTGCCGGTCGGTGCAGGCGAGGTGGAGTTCCAGGTCTGCGTCGCCGGCGAGGGCGAGCCCCCACTGCACGGCGGGGATCCGGGCGGCCAACTGCTCGAAGTCCATCGGCAGCGGCCCGTGGACGATGCGCGCGACGGCCAACAGGCGGCGGTCGGTCCGGGGCGGGCTTGTCCCGGCGTGGACGGCGGTCCCGCCTCGCGGTGGATGCATGTCCGGTCGGCCGGGTGCGGGTGCGACAGGGCGGACGGTCACGACCGGTGCAGCAGCGCCGGCAACTGCGGCGATGCGGGAACCGGCGCGATCGGCCCGACGACCGGGGCCGCGACCATCTGCGGGTCGACGACCAGGGCGACGGCGCCGAGCGGGGCCGCCAGGGCGCGCAGTGCGGGCTCCGCCAGTTCGACGGAGTGCTGGGCCGGCCCGAGCAGTGCGGTCAGCGCCGCGCGGGAGGTGAAGGCGACCGCGCAGCGGATCCCGTCCCGCTGCTTGAACAGCCGCAGCGCGTAGGCGCCGCTCACGGCTCGGACCGGGACGTGCAGGTGGTGCCGGGGTTCTTCGGGCGCCGCGGGGGCGGGGTCGGTACGGGTCATGGGGTGCGCTCCGGGGGCTGGGTGGAAGCAGTGCGGGTCCACGTCGACCCGGTGGGAACATCTCCGACGCCAGGCACTCGCATGCGAGGCGAGCGCCGTTCCTGACGCTTCGTTGACTGTCGCGGGGCCGGCCTTGACGAACCCCTGACGCGGCCCCTCCCCAGCCGATCGGAGGCACGCACCCCGGTGCCGTCAAGGGCACGTTCGGATCGGGCCCCGCGGCATCAGGATCGTGTCAATGACCGGCTCCTCCCCGGCGACCGGCCGCTTTGCTGGGAGCACCTGCACCAGCGAGACGGAGGATCGGACATGGACGACAGCCACCCGGACGAGGGCCCGCGCTGCCGGGTCATGGCGGGAGTGAGCGGATCGCTCGGCAGCCTCGCGGCACTGCACCGGGCGGTGGCCGAGGCCCGGCGCATCGACGCCGAAGTGGTGGCCGTCCTGGTGTGGGAGCCGCCGGGCGGCGAGTTCGGCTACCGGCGCTCGCCCTGTCCTCCCCTTCTCGACGCCGTGCGCGAGGCGGCCGACGAACGGCTGCGCACCGCGCTCGACGAGGCCTTCGGCGGGGCCGACCCGGGCGTGCCGCTGCGGGCGCTGACCGTCCGGGGCGAGCCCGGCACCGCACTCGTCCGCACCGCCCACCGCCCCGAAGACCTGCTGGTCGTCGGAGCCGGAGGCGGCTGGCTGCACCGGGGCCTGCGTCCCTCGGCCGCGGCGTACTGCGTCCGGCACGCGACCTGCCCGGTGCTCGCCGTACCCGTGCCCGCGCTGCAGCGCGACCTGGAGACCCTGCGCCGCCGCAACCTGTGGCACCTCCCGGCCGAGACGGCCCCGACGCGTTGAGGAGGCCGTACCCGTGCGCATGTACTCCGCCCGGCCGGGTGGCCGCGTCTTCCGGCCCGAGGCCGACCGCTTGCCGGTGGCGATGTCCGGCGCCCTGGCCCTGCTGGCAGCGGCGGCCCTCGCCCTGGCCTGCCTCGGCGAGCTGCGGCCGACCTGGTTAGCCCTGGCCGCGTACACCGCGACGAGCTGCGGGCTCGGCGCCTTCTCTCGGCCGCGCGCGGCACTGCTGATCGCGGGTGCGGCCTGGCTGTTCCACAACGGCTTCGCCGAGCACCGCCACGCCGAGCTCGGTCGGGGCGGGACGGGCGTGGAGAGCGCACATCTCGCGCTGTTCACCCTCGGCGCGCTGATGGGTGCCCTGCCCGGGATGCTGCCCCGCCGCAGGGTGCGCACCGGCGGCCGCCGCCTCCCGCAGCCGTCCGCCGCCCGGCATCCCTAACGCCACATCAACGGGAACCCGAACGGCCCTGATCGGGCAGGTGGGCGTCGCAGGCCTGCCCCGGACAGCCGTGCTGTCCGGGGCAGGCCCCGTTTCCGGCCGGCCCGTGCTTCCGGTGGAAGGACTGCCGGCGTCAAGGCGGCGTCAAAGTTCCCGGGGCGGCCGTATGGAGAGCGTCAGGGCCGCCGGAAACGCCCGGATCCGCTGCTTGGCTTCATCTGCCGGCCTCCCGCCGGCGCCGCGGGGGCCCTTCGGAGCCGCCCGCGGCCAGGCACTGAACCCCTTCGGGTGGAACCCATGTCAGACCTGCTCTTCGTCGGTGTCACGGTCGCCGTGTTCGCCGTCATCGCCCTGATCGCGCGGGGGGTGGAGAAGCTGTGAGTGCGGACAACCTCATCGGCCTCCTGGTGGCCGCCGGCCTCGTCGGCTACCTCGTCCTGGCCATCATCTACCCGGAGAAGTTCTGACCATGAGCTCCACTGCTGCGGGCTGGCTGCAGGTCCTCGCCCTGGTGGGCGCTCTGGCCCTGTGCCACCGCCCCCTCGGCGACCACATCGCCAAGCTCCTCACCACCGCCCGGCACCTGGGAGCCGAGCGCGTCCTCTACCGCGTCGTCGGCGTCGACGGCGACGCCGACCAGCGCTGGCCCGTCTACCTGCGCTCGGTCCTGGCCTTCTCCGCCCTCTCGATCCTCTTCCTGTACGGCCTGATACGCCTCCAGTCGCACCTGCTGCTGAGCCTGGGCGTGCCGCAGATGCCCGGCCACCAGGCCTGGAACACCGCGATCTCGTTCACCACCAACACCAACTGGCAGTCCTACAGCGGCGAGTCCGCGATGGGCCATCTGGTGCAGACGGCCGGCCTGGCGGTGCAGAACTTCGTCTCCGCCGCCGTCGGCATCGCCGTCGTGGCGGCGCTGATCCGCGGCTTCACCCGCCACCGCACCGACCGGGTCGGCAACTTCTGGGTCGACCTCACCCGCATCGTGCTGCGCCTGCTGCTGCCACTGGCGATCGTCTTCGCCCTGGTGCTGGTGGCGAACGGCGTGGTGCAGAACTTCCACGGCTTCCACGAGGTCACCACCCTCACCGGGGGCACCCAGGCGATCCCGGGCGGGCCGGTGGCCTCGCAGGAGGTCGTCAAGGAGCTGGGCACCAACGGCGGCGGCTTCTACAACGCCAACTCCGCGCACCCCTTCGAGAACCCGACCGGTTTCACCAACTGGCTGGAGATCTTCCTGCTGCTGGTGATCTCGTTCTCGCTGCCCCGCACCTTCGGCCGGATGGTCGGCGACCACCGGCAGGGCTACGCGATCGTCGCGGTGATGGGCCTGTTCTGGGTGGCCTCGGCCGCGCTGATCACGTTCGCCGAGTCGCACCACTCCGGTGCGGCGCTGAACGCCGCCGGTTCCGCGACGGAGGGCAAGGAGCAGCGGTTCGGCATCGCCGCGTCCAGCCTGTTCGCGGCCTCCACGACCCTCACCTCCACCGGCGCGGTGAACTCCTTCCACGACTCGTTCACGCCGTTCGGCGGCGGTCTGACGATCTTCAACATGATGCTCGGCGAGATCGCGCCCGGCGGCACCGGCTCCGGCCTGTACGGCATGCTGATCCTGGCGATCGTCGCGGTGTTCGTCGCCGGTCTGATGGTGGGCCGCACGCCGGAGTACCTGGGCAAGAAGCTCGGCGGCCGGGAGATGAAGTTCGCCTCCCTCTACATCCTCACCACGCCCGCCCTGGTGCTGGTCGGCACCGGTGTCGCGATGGCCCTGCCCGGCGAGCGCGCCGGGATGCTCAACTCCGGGCCGCACGGCTTCGCCGAGGTCCTGTACGCCTTCACCTCCGCCGCCAACAACAACGGCTCGGCCTTCGCCGGCATCACCGTCAACACCGACTGGTACGACACGGCGCTGGGGCTGGCGATGGTGTTCGGCCGGTTCCTGCCGATGGTGTTCGTCCTCGCTCTGGCCGGCTCGCTCGCGCGGCAGCAGCCCGTGCCCGCCACGCCGGGCACCCTGCCCACCCACCGGCCGCTGTTCGTGGGCCTGTTGTCGGGCGTCGTCGTGATCGTCGTCGGCCTCACCTACTTCCCGGCCCTGGCGCTCGGGCCGATCGCGGAAGGTCTCCACTGATGTCGTCCACTCTCACCCCTCCCGCGCCCGCACCGGCGGACCAGGGCCCGTCGACCGGGCACAGGGTCTCCGGCGGTCTGCTGGACCCGAAGCTGATCGTCGCCTCGCTGCCGGACGCGGTGAAGAAGCTCGACCCGCGGGTCATGGTCAAGAACCCGGTCATGTTCGTGGTCGAGGTCGGCTCGGTGGTCACCACCGTCTCCGCGATCGCCGACCCGTCCGTCTTCGCCTGGTCGATCGCCCTGTGGCTCTGGCTCACCACCGTCTTCGCCAACCTCGCCGAGGCCGTGGCCGAGGGCCGCGGCAAGGCCCAGGCCGACACCCTGCGCAGGAGCCGCACCGAGGCCATGGCCCGCCGCCTCGCCGACTGGCCCGCCTCGCAGGCCGAGGAGCAGGTGCCGGGAACGGCCCTGCGGCTCGGCGACCACGTGGTCGTCGAGGCCGGGCAGACCATCCCCGGCGACGGAGACGTCGTCGAGGGCGTCGCCTCGGTGGACGAGTCGGCGATCACCGGCGAGTCCGCCCCGGTCATCCGCGAGTCCGGCGGCGACCGCAGCGCGGTCACCGGCGGCACCAGGGTGCTCTCCGACCGGATCGTCGTGAAGATCGCCTCCGAGCCCGGCAAGACCTTCGTCGACCGCATGATCGCCCTGGTGGAGGGCGCCGCCCGGCAGAAGACCCCGAACGAGATCGCCCTCAACATCCTGCTGGCCTCGCTGACGATCGTCTTCCTGATCGCGGTCGTCACCCTGCAGCCGATGGCGACCTACGCCGGCGCCCCGCAGTCCACGGTCGTCCTCGTCGCCCTGATCGTCGCACTCATCCCCACCACCATCGGCGCGCTGCTCTCCGCGATCGGCATCGCCGGCATGGACCGCCTGGTGCAGCGCAACGTGCTCGCGATGTCGGGGCGCGCCGTCGAGGCCGCCGGCGACGTCAACACCCTGCTGCTCGACAAGACCGGCACCATCACCCTCGGCAACCGGCAGGCCGCCGAGTTCCTCCCCGCCGCCGGGGTGCCGATCGGCGAGCTGGCGGACGCCGCACAGCTCTCCTCGCTCGCGGACGAGACCCCCGAGGGCCGCTCGATCGTCGTCCTCGCCAAGACCGTGTACGGCCTGCGGGCCCGTGCCCAGGGCGAACTGACACAGGCCGCCTGGGTGCCGTTCACCGCGCAGACCCGGATGTCCGGCGTCGACCTCGCCGAGGACGGCGGCCTCCGCTCCGTCCGCAAGGGCGCAGCCGGATCCGTCACCCACTGGGTGACGGAGGGCGGCGGCAGCGTCGGCCGGGACGTCGCCGACCTGGTCGACGGGATCTCCGCCGCCGGCGGCACCCCCCTCGTCGTCGCCGAGCGGATCGGCGCACGGCCGGCCCGCGTCCTCGGGGTCGTCCACCTCAAGGACGTCGTCAAGGAGGGCATGAAGGAGCGGTTCGACGAGCTGCGCCGGATGGGCATCCGCACCGTCATGATCACCGGTGACAACCCGCTCACCGCCAGGGCCATCGCCGAGGAGGCAGGTGTCGACGACTTCCTCGCCGAGGCCACCCCCGAGGACAAGATGGCCCTGATCAAGAAGGAACAGGCTGGCGGCAAGCTCGTCGCGATGACCGGCGACGGCACCAACGACGCCCCCGCCCTCGCCCAGGCCGACGTGGGCGTCGCCATGAACACCGGGACCATGGCCGCCAAGGAGGCCGGCAACATGGTCGACCTCGACTCCAACCCCACCAAACTCATCGAGATCGTCGAGATCGGCAAGCAACTCCTGATCACCCGGGGCGCGCTGACGACCTTCTCGATCGCCAACGACGTCGCCAAGTACTTCGCGATCATCCCCGCGATGTTCGCCGGCGTCTACCCGGGCCTGCGCCACCTCAACATCATGGGCCTGCACAGCCCCGAGTCCGCGATCACCTCCGCGATCGTCTTCAACGCCCTCGTCATCGTCGGCCTGATCCCCCTCGCCCTGCGCGGCGTCACGTACCGCCCCGCCGACGCCGGCTCGCTGCTGGCCCGCAACATCGGGGTCTACGGCCTCGGCGGCCTGGTCGTCCCGTTCGTCGGGATCAAGGCGATCGACCTGATCGTCCAGTTCGTCCCCGGCCTGAGCTGAGAGAACGAGAACCATGCCCACCATCGTGCGCACCCACCTCACCGCCCTGCGGATGCTGCTGGTGATGACCGTGATCCTCGGCCTCGCCTACCCGCTGCTCGTCACCGGCATCAGCCAGGTCGCCTTCCCCGCCAAGGCCGACGGATCGATCGTGACGTCCGCCGGCAAGGAGGTCGGCTCCGGTCTCCTCGGCCAGACCTACGACCTGCCGAAGAAGAACCCGGCCGACCCGGACGAGGCCGCCCGGCCCGACCCGCAGTTCTTCCAGCCCCGCCCGTCCGCGTACGGCTACGACCCGAAGAGCTCCGGAGCCTCCAACCTCGGCCCGAACAGCGAGGACCTGCTCAAGGCCGTGCAGGAACGCCGCGCCGCCGTCGCCGCCTTCGACGGCGTCGACCCGGCGAGCGTCCCGCCGGACGCCCTCACCTCGTCCGGCTCCGGCCTCGACCCGCACATCTCCGTCGCCTACGCGAAGCAGCAGGCCGCCCGGGTCGCCAGAGCCCGCAACCTGCCCCGGACGACGGTGGACGCGCTCGTCGAGAAGTACACCGACGGTCGCTCGCTCGGCTTCCTCGGCCAGGCCGGCGTCAACGTCGTCCTGCTCAACACGGCGCTCGGCGAGCAGAAGTGACCGCGTCACCCCGGTCCGTCGTCTAGGCCGGCCGGCCCGGGTGCAGGAG
This sequence comes from Kitasatospora sp. NE20-6, assembly GCF_045862635.1. Classification (NCBI taxonomy): domain Bacteria; kingdom Bacillati; phylum Actinomycetota; class Actinomycetes; order Kitasatosporales; family Streptomycetaceae; genus Kitasatospora; species Kitasatospora sp. NE20-6. Next base: position 40,464 of record NZ_BPRL01000065.1, on the reverse strand, counting down.
ACCCCCGCACCCGGGCCGGCCGGTTCGTGTCCTCCGCCAGCCCCCGTCACGAAAGAGCAGAGCCCATGTCCCGCGACCTCGCCCCCGGCACCGCCGCCCGCCGCGGCCGGCTGAGGGTGTACCTCGGCTCCGCCCCCGGCGTGGGCAAGACCTACCGGATGCTCGACGAGGCCCACCGGAAACGGGAACGCGGCGCGGACCTGGTCGTCGGCTACATCGAGTGCCACGGCAGGCACCGCACCGAGCGCGCCCTCGAAGGCCTGGACGTCGTGCCGCGCCTCACCCGCACCCACCGCGGGAGCGAGTTCGAGGAGATGGACCTCGACGCGGTGCTGGCCCGGCGGCCGTCGGTGGCGCTGGTCGACGAGCTCGCCCACACCAACGTCCCCGGCGGCCGCAACGCCAAGCGCTGGCAGGACGTCGAGGAACTCCTCGCCGCCGGCATCGACGTCATCACCACCGTCAACGTCCAGCACCTCGAATCGCTCAACGACGTCGTCGAGAAGATCACCGGCATCCCGCAGCGCGAGACCGTCCCCGACGGGGTCGTCCGCCGCGCCGACCAGATCGAACTCGTCGACATGGCACCCCAGGCCCTCCGCCGCCGGATGGCCCACGGCAACGTCTACAAGGCGGAGAAGGTGGACGCCGCACTCTCCAACTACTTCCGCGTCGGCAACCTCACCGCCCTGCGCGAACTCGCCCTGCTCTGGGTCGCGGGCCGCGTCGACGAAGGGCTGCGCGACTACCGCGCCGCGCACGACATCGACCGGGTCTGGGAGACCACCGAACGCGTCGTCGTCGCCCTCACCGGCGGCCCCGAGGGCGAGGCGCTGATCCGCAGGGCCGCCCGCATCGCCGCCCGTACCGCGGGCGGCGACCTGTTCGCCGTGCACGTCACCCGCAGCGACGGCCTGGCCGGGGCCTCCCCGGGCAGCCTCGCCGAACAGCGGCGGCTCGTCGAATCCCTCGGCGGTAGCTACCACGTCGTGGTCGGCGACGACATCCCCACCGCGCTGCTCGCCTTCGCCCGCGCGCACGACGCCACCCAGCTGGTGCTGGGCACCAGCCGTCGCGGCCGGACCACCCGCTTCCTCACCGGCCCCGGCATCGGCGAGACCACCGTGGACGCCTCCGAGGACATCGACGTCCACATGGTCACCCACGCCTTCACCGGCCGGGGCCGGCTGCCGTCGCTCGGCCGCCGCCACTCCCGCCGCCGCACCGCCGCCGGCATCGCCTCGGGCCTCGCACTCCCCGCCCTGCTCACCGCCGGGCTGTCCCAGGTGCCGGGCCTGAACCTCACCACCGTCGCCCTCATCTTCCAACTCGGCGTCGTGGCGGTCGCGCTGCTCGGCGGCGCCACCTCCGCCCTGCTGGCGTCGCTGGTCGCCTCGCTGCTGCTCAACTACTTCTTCATCCCGCCCGTCCACACCTTCACCATCGGCGAGCCCAACAACGTCATCGCGCTCGCGGTGTTCGCCGTCGTCGCGCTCACCGTCTCCACCGTGGTCGACCGCGCCACCCGCCTCACCGCCCGGGCCGCCCGCGCCACCGCGGAGGCCGAGACCCTGAGCACCCTGGCCGGCAGCGTCCTGCGCGGCGCCGAAGCCGTACCCGCGCTGCTGGAGAAGACCCGCACCGCCTTCGGCCTGGACTCCGTCGCCCTGCTCGACCGGGCGGGCGGCGCCACGATCGCGCGCAGCCACGCCGACGGCGATCCGGCACCCGACCGCGTCGTGACCGAACTCCCGGCCGGAGGCGAGGCGCTGCTGATCCTGGCCGGCCGCCGCCTGCCCGCCGCGGACATGCGGGTCCTCACCGCCTTCGCCGCGCACATCGCCGCCGCCCTGGAGCGCGACCGCCTCGCCACCGCCGCCGCCGAGATAGAACCCGTCCGGGCCGCCGACCGGATGCGCACCGCGCTCCTCGCCGCCGTCAGCCACGACCTGCGCACCCCGCTCGCCGCCGCCCTCGCCGCCGTCGGCTCGCTGCGCAGCCCCGACGTCGAGTTCTCCGACGACGACCGGGCCGAACTCCTCGACCTCGCCGACAGCTCCCTCGTCAGACTCACCCGCCTGGTCGACAACCTCCTCGACATGAGCCGCCTGCAGGCCGGCGCCCTCACCCTGCACCTCGCCCCCACCCGCCTCGACGAGGTGCTGTCCCGCGCGGTCGACTCCCTCGCCGACCCCGGCGCCCCCGTCCGGCCCGTCGGCCTCGACACCGCCCCCGCCGTGCTCGCCGACCCGCCCCTGCTGGAACGCGTGCTGGCCAACGTCGTCACCAACGCACTGCGGCACAACGCCCCCGGCCGACCCGTCCTCGTCACCGCCAGCAGCCACCTGCACCGCGTGGAGATCCGCGTCGTCGACCGCGGCCCCGGCATCGCCCCGGAACAGCGGGACCGCATGTTCCTGCCGTTCCAGCGGCTCGGCGACACCGACAACACCACGGGCCTGGGCCTCGGCCTCGCCCTCTCCCGCGGCCTCGCCGAAGCCATGGGCGGCACCCTCGACGTCGAGGACACCCCCGGCGGCAGCACCACCATGCTCCTCACCCTGCCCGCGGCGGAGGAGAGCCCCGACCCGGAGATCGCGGAGGCGGAGGGGTGAGGGGCCACGTACCGCACCCATGCCGCTCTCCCGCCCGAAGGCCGCCGTGTCCCGGGGCGGGGCCGGCCGGCACGTCCCGGGAAGGACACACCCATGAGCCGGATCCTCGTGATCGACGACGAGCCGCAGCTCCTGCGCGCCCTGGAGATCAACCTGCACGCCCGCCGGTACGCGGCGCTCACCGCCGCTTCCGGACAGGAAGCGCTCGACCTCGCAGGCCGGGTGCCGCCCGACGCCGTCCTGCTCGACCTCGGTCTGCCCGACATCGACGGCATGGACATCATCCACGGCCTCCGGACCTGGAGCACGGTCCCGATCATCGTCCTCTCGGGGCGTGCCGACGCCACCGCCAAGATCCGGGCCCTCGACGCGGGCGCCGACGACTACGTGACCAAGCCCTTCGTCATGGACGAACTCTTCGCACGGCTGCGGGCCGTCCTGCGACGGCCTCCCCGTGAGGACCCGCCCCGTGAGGGCCCGCCGCCCCGGACGGTGATCGGAGCCCACACCGTCGACATCGATGCGGGTCAGGTCACCGGGCCGGAGGGCACCGTGCGGCTCACACCCACCGAATGGAAGATCCTCGTGCTGATGCTCGCCAACCCCGGCAGCCTGATCCCCGGCCACCGGATTCTCCACGAGGTGTGGGGTCCGGACCAGGAGGAGAAAACCAACTACCTCCGGGTCTACTTCGCAGGCCTGCGCCGCAAACTGGAGCCCGACCCCGCACACCCCCGTCACCTGGTCACGGAACCGGGCATCGGCTACCGCTACCAGCCCTGACCCCCCTCATGTCGACGGGCCGGTCCTGGTCCCGGCCCTGCGACTCGGGCCACGGGTGCTGGTCCGCCGCGAGGGCGGCGCCCGGCGAGCCGGGGCAGTTCTCCCGCCCGGAAGTGCCGGGGTCGGAGACGGCGAAGGCGGATCAGTTGCCCACGAACGGTCTCGGCCTCGCGGCGCCGGGGGCCCGGTGCAGATGCCCGGGTCTTCCGATGACCTGGGCCATGCCGGCCGCGTCGTGCCGTCCTCGGCCGAGCAGCCGGCACAGGATGGCGCGTGGTGGCGCACGGTGGCGCCGAGTGATGCCACCATGCGCCATTCGGTGGCACCAAAGGCGCATGAGCACCCATGGCATCGCCGCGCTTCAGGCTTCCATTTTCGCGTTTCCCCAGTTCAGGGCGGTCACATGCACCTCACCACACATGCGGCACCATCATGGCTTGCATATGGCGCCACAGTGGTGCCACTATAGGCACCATGGACCTCACGCCGTATGTCGACACCCTCCGCCGCGAACTCGCGGTCGCCGCCGAAGCCGGCGGGGACGAAGCCCGCGAGCTGGCCGAGCGGCTCACCGCCCCCCTGGAGTCGGCGGCCCGGCTGACCATGCTCAACGTGCTCTCCGCCGCGATGGACGAGATCACCCGCGAGCTCGCCCCCGGCTCGGTCGACGTACGGCTGCGGGGGCTCGACCCCGACTTCGTGGTGACGCCGCCGCCCGCCGGCAGCGGCCCCGCGGATCCGGCCCCGCCCGCCGAACCGCTCAGGGCACCGGCCCCGGCCGACGGCGACGAGGGCGGCACCGCCCGTGTCAACCTGCGCCTGCCGGCCCACCTCAAGGCGCGCGCCGAGGAGGCAGCGGCTCGCGAGGGCCTGTCGGTCAACGCGTGGCTGGTGCGGGCCGTGTCGGCCGCGGTCGACGGCGACACCCGGCCGCGCACGACGGAGAAGACCCGGACCGTCGGACAGAGCTTCACGGGCTGGGTGCGCTGACCGCGCCACCGGCCCGCCCGCAGCACTTCACCCGCACCACGTCCCACCAGCGGGGACGACCCAAGGACTCAAGAGGACGGGACAGCCATGCCTTCTTTCGACACTCCCGGACCGATCTCGGCCACCGCGCACGTGGGGGCCGGCTCCGTCCGGTTCACCGCGGGCGACCGTCTCGACACCGTCGTCGAAGTACGGCCCCGCGACCCGAAGAAGGACAAGGACGTCCGCGCGGCCGACCAGACCGAGGTCACCTACGCGAACGGCGTCCTGACCATCAGGACGAAGCAGCGCCATCTCGTCGGGCCCGGCGGCGCCGTCGACGTGACGGTCGAACTGCCCACGGGCTCGCACGTCGATGCGACCGGCTCCTGGACCCAGGTGCTCGGCGAGGGCCGGCTCGGCGAGGTCCGCGTGAAGACCTCCTCCGGCGACGTCCGCCTCGATGCGACCGGCCCGCTGAAGCTGACCGCGTCGCACGGCTCGATCACCGTGGACCGGGTCGAGGGCCCGGCCGAGATCACCACCAGCTCCGGCAGCCTGCGCGTCGGCCTTCTCGACGGCACCGCCGTCCTGAAGAACTCGCACGGCACCACGACCGTCGGCGCCGCGACCGGCGAGCTGCGGGTGAACGGCGCCCACGGCGACATCGAGATCCGTCGCGCCGAGGACTCGGTCACCGCCACCACCGCCCACGGCGCCCTGCGCGTGTACGAGGTGGCCCACGGCACCGTCCAGCTGGAAACCTCCTACGGCGCCATCGAGGTCGGCATCCGCGAGGGCACCGCCGCCTGGCTCGACGTCAGCTCGGAGCGCGGACAGGTGCGCAACACGCTCACCGCGTCCGAGACCCCGGAGCAGGCCGAGGACACCGTCGAGGTCCGCGCCCGGACCCGCTGGGGCAACATCGACGCGCGCCGCGCCAAGGTCTGAGCGCAACCCCATCGACCGGCACCCCCCACCCATACCAGCCTTCGAAAGGGAGGGCCCCGTGCCTTCATCTGTCATGCCCACGCCCAGAAAGGCCGGCGGCCACCCGGCGCCCGCCGCCGTCACCGCCATCGGCCTGCGCAAGTCCTACGGCGACAAGACCGTCCTCGACGGCATCGACCTGCGCATCCCGGCCGGGTCCGTGTTCGCACTGCTCGGGCCCAACGGCGCCGGCAAGACCACCGTCGTGAAGATCCTCTCCACCCTCGTCACCGCCGACGGCGGACAGGCCCAGGTCGCCGGCCACGACATCGCCGCGTCACCGGACGGCGTACGTGCCGCGATCGGCGTCACCGGCCAGTTCTCCGCCGTCGACGGCCTGATCACCGGCGAGGAGAACATGCTCCTCATGGCCGACCTGCACCACCTGCCCAGGCCCGAGGGGCAGCGGATCGCCGCCGAACTCCTGGAGCGCTTCGACCTGGCCGAGGCCGCGAAGAAGCCCGCCTCCACCTACTCCGGCGGCATGAAACGCCGCCTGGACATCGCCATGACCCTGGTCGGCAGCCCGCGCATCATCTTCCTCGACGAGCCGACCACCGGCCTCGACCCCCGCTCCCGCCACACCATGTGGGGCATCATCCGCGAACTCGTCACCGGCGGCACCACCGTCCTCCTCACCACCCAGTACCTGGACGAGGCCGACGAACTCGCCGACCGCATCGCCGTCCTGAACGACGGCCGGATCGCCGCGGAGGGCACCGCCGAGGAACTGAAGCGCCTCGTCCCCGGCGGCCACGTCCGCCTCCGCTTCACCGACCCCGCCGCCTACCGCAGCGCCGCCTCCGCCCTGCACGAGGTCACCCGCGACGACGAAGCGCTGTCCCTGCAGATCCCCAGCGACGGCACCCAGCGCGACCTGCGTTCCGTCCTCGACCGCCTGGACGCCGCCGGCATCGAGGCCGACGAACTCACCGTCCACACCCCCGACCTCGACGACGTCTTCTTCGCCCTCACCGGCCCCACCGACCAGCCCGAGGAGACCCTCCGATGAGCTCCCTGACCCTCGCCGTGCGCGACTCGTCCACGATGCTGCGCCGCAACCTCCTGCACGCCCGGCGCTACCCCTCCCTCACCCTGAACCTCCTGCTCACCCCGATCGTCCTGCTGCTGCTCTTCGTCTACATCTTCGGCGACGTGATGAGCGCGGGCATCGCAGGCGGCAGCCCGGACCGCTCCGCGTACATCGCCTACCTCGTGCCGGGCATCCTGATGATGACCGTCGGCGGCACCACGGTCGGCACCGCCGTGTCCGTCTCCAACGACATGACCGAAGGCATCATCGCCCGCTTCCGCACCATGGCCATCCACCGCGGGTCCGTCCTCGTCGGCCACGTCATCGGCAGCGTGCTGCAGTCGGTCACCAGCGTGGCTCTCGTGGGAGCCGTCGCCGTGGCCATCGGCTTCCGGTCCGCCGACGCCACCGTGCTGGAGTGGCTGGCGGCGTTCGGGCTGATGGCGCTGGTCGCCCTGGCACTCACCTGGATCGCCGTCGGCATGGGCATGGTCAGCCCGAACGCCGAGGCGGCCAGCAACAACGCGCTGCCGCTGATCGTCCTGCCGCTGATCTCCAGCGCCTTCGTCCCGATCGACGCGATGCCGGGCTGGTTCCAGCCCGTCGCCGAGTACCAGCCGTTCACGCCCGCCATCGAGACCCTCCGAGGCCTGCTGCTCGGCACCGGGATCGGGTACAACGGATGGCTCGCCGTCACCTGGTGCCTGGCCCTCTCCGTACTCGGCTACCTCTGGTCGACCTCGACGTTCAACCGCGACCCGAAGTAACCGCCACGACAGCGCGGGCCGCCTCCCGCGGCCCGTCCCGCCCGAGGGCGGCGTACCCCGCCACCGGGTCGGGGCACGCCGCCCCGGCCGCGTTCCCGTCGCCGACCGGGCCCGGACGCAGTCGACCGGAAGTCACCTTGCACCCACAACCTTTCGGTGAGGCTCCACGGATGCAATTCCAGACAGGCCCAGGACGTGCAGGACCCTCCCGTACACCGTGAGCCGCCCCGGGGAACAAGTGTCGGCCCCGGTCGGCCGGACCAGGACGTTCGGCCGACCATCGCAGGCTCCTGCTCGACGGCCCTACGGGGCGGAGGGCCGTCACCGGTACGCACTTCCTGCGCTCGCGAGTGCCGGTCACCCGTCCCAGGGCCACAGTACGAAGCGCCACCATCGGCCGAGCGGTGACACGGTGTGCCTCAGGTCCGGATGATCGAGAATTCTGCTGTCCAGGCGGCCGACGATGCGGGTGAGCTCGCGTGCGGACTTCGCAGGCAGAGCATGTACGGCGGCATCCAGGAGGTCCCGCCACTCGGTCGGCTCCGGCGGGCAGCAGGCCGGTACACCGCAGCCCGAGCGAAAGACGAGCGAACGCCGCCGCGGGGTGTGCGCCAGCACACTCCAGGAAGCCAGGGCTCTGCTCAGGTCACCGGGCTCCAAACGGGTCCGCTCCAGGCGGATGATCTCGGCCTGTGCCGAACCGGAGAGCTGACCGATCCTCGAATACCGCCCGCGCTCGACCGGAGACCTCCGGCGCTCCGAGCGCAGGTCCGAAGGGCGCCTACGCGGCACGGTCCTTTCGCTGCATTGTCATGGTGTCAGTGTGTCAGAAGCCGTGCGCTCGTTCGGCCGTGGGGTGCGCGGAGGCGGGACCTGGAGGCGGGCAGCCTGGTGGACTGCCTGCTGCAGGTGGTGGTGGGCGGTGGCCGGGGACGGGCCACCGGTGCGGGTGACGGCGGTCGCGGCGGCATCGCGGTCGGACAGGCCCGGCAGGAACTGCACCACGCTCACCGTGGCCGACCGGGCCGGTGAGAGGCCCGGGCGCCCGTCCCGCGGGTACCGGTCGGCGAAGTCCTCGTCCCGCCGCAGGCCGTCGAGACGGTCACGCACCCACGTCGCCGTCGTACCAACGGAGTTGCCGGCCCGAGTCATCCGCACCGTCACCACCGGGACCTCGGTATCCGGACGAGGACGGACCGACATCTCGCACTCCTCGGAAATCTCGCGGCCATCGTGCATCCGTGAGACCGGCGCACCACCATGATCACCTGCAGCCGGACACCAAGTTTCCCGACAGGGTCGAGCTCAGACGACTCGTCGCGCGCCGGCCAGGTTGGCGATGAGTTCGTCGCGGGTCTGGTGCTCGTGTGCGAGCCACGCGGGCTGGCCGGGACCGCTGCGCCATGACTCTCCGAGAGGGCTGTTGTCGACGGTGTCGAACCCGAACTGGTCGTACAGGCGCGTCACGAGCTCCACGGCTTCGGGATGGTCGCTGGAGGCCGACAACGCAAGCCGGCCGGGGGTGCCTGCCGCTCTGCCCGCCGTGGTGATGCGGGGGGCTTGGATGTGGGTGAAGGCCTTGACGACCCTGGATTGCGGCAGGTGCTCCTGGCGGAGCTCGTGCACGGTCTTCTCTCCCGAGTCGACGGCCGGGATACGGCCGTCGCGCCAGATCATGTAGTTGTTCGTGTCCAGCACGATCTTGCCCGCCAGTTGGTGTACGGGCATGTCGTTGATCACCTTGAGGGGAACCGCCACGACAGCGAACTCTCCGGCGGCAGCGGCGCCGGCGGCGGTCGCGGCGCGCGCTGACGGACCGAGCTCGTCGATGAGGTCCTTCAAGGTCTCGGGGCCCCGCGAATTGGCGATGACGACGTCGTAGCCGTTCACGATCGCCGCACGCGCGATCTGGCGGCCGACTTCGCCCGCGCCGATGATGCCGATCACTGTCATGGTTCCTCGTCCCTGTGTGTGGTGGGGAGGCTGTGCCGTGGGGGGCGGCGTTGCGTTGCCCGCGGTCCGTGGACGGCCGGGCGGGGCTCCGCCTTCCGGGTGCGCGCCGGAGACCGTCGGCCAGGATGCCGGGACGCCCTGACCGACGGCCGTGCCGGACTCTTCCGGCCGCCGCTCCGGCGACCGGAGCCAGGGTGACCGTTCGGCGGGCCCGGGCCTTGTGGCTCGCCTGCCGGAACAAGCCCGGCCCGGCCCGGCCCGGCCCGGCCCGGCCCGGCGCCGCCGCCGGCGCCGGCGCCGAGATCAGATCTGGTTCATGCCGCCGTCGACGTACAAGCTCGCACCGGTGATGAAGCTGCTCTGCCCGGAAGCGAGGAAGGCCACGGCCGCGGCGATCTCCTCCGGGCGCCCGAGCCGGCCCAGCGGAACTTGCGCCGCCAGGTGCTGCCGCAGGCCGGCCTGCTCGGGACCGGGAACGAGTCCCGACAGGCCAGGGGTGTCGGTCGGGCCGGGCGTGACGGCGTTGACCCGGATGCCTCGGCCCTTGAGTTCGTTGGCCCAGGTCCGGGCGAAGGACCGGGTGGCGGCCTTGGACGCCGCGTACACGCCGAACGCCTCCGCACCGACGTCCATGTTGGTGGAACCGTTCAGGATCACCGAGGCGCCGTCGTTGAGCAGAGGCAGCGCCTTCTGGACGGTGAACAGCGTGCCCCGGACGTTGATCCCGAAGAGGGTGTCGAAGTGCTCCTCGGTGATCTGCTCCAGCGGCACGGACGCGGCGACGGAGGCGTTCGCGAACAGGACGTCCAGCCCCTGTCCACGGTCCCGGACCGCATCGTAGAGCCGGTCCAGATCGGCCAGGTCCGCGATGTCGCCGACCACGGCGGTCGCCGAACCGATCGTTTCGACGGCCGCGTCGAGTTCCGTCCTGCGCCGGCCGGTGATGAACACGTGCGCTCCCTCGACCGCCAGCCTCACAGCGCTGGCCAGGCCGATACCGGTGCTGCCCCCGGTGACGAGAGCGGTCTTTCCTTCCAGCAGTCCCACGGCAGTACCCTCCCCTGCATTCTGCATCGATCGATGCAGAACTCGAACGTACCACTTCTGCATCGATCGATGCAGAAGTGATAGTCTGCGGAGCGTGGGCACCGAACAGAACCGCTCCGCCGGCCGGCCACGGGGGTTCGACACCGACGAGGCTCTTGAGAACGCCATGCTGGTCTTCTGGGAGCACGGCTACGAAGGCGCCAGCCTGGCCACCCTCACGGACGCGATGGGCATCTCCACCACCAGCATGTACGCGGCCTTCGGCAACAAGGAGAACTTGTTCCGCAAGGCATTGGAGCGCTACACCGAAGGCCCCAGCGCGTACCTGGACCGCGCCCTGGAAGAACCGACCGCCCTGGCCACCGCCACCGCGATTCTGACCGGCACCATCCGGACCACCACAGGCCCGGCCCGCCCCCACGGCTGCATGGGCGTCCAGAGCGCCCTGGCCACCAGCGACTCCGGACAGGCGGTCCGGGACCTCCTCGCCGCCTGGCGGAACAACGGATGCTCCCGCCTGCGGCAGCGGTTCCAGCAAGCCGTCGACGACAGCGACCTGCCTCCGCAGACGGATCCGGCGATCCTGGCCCGCTACGTCACCACCCTGGCCTTCGGCATCGCCGTGCAAGCCGCGAGCGGCGTCGGCCGCGCAGAACTCCAGACGATGGCAGACGCCGCGCTACGCAACTGGCCACTCTCCTGAAAACCGCCCGGCACCGGGACCTGCTCCTGTCCGGTCGTGGCGGACCAGCCGGCGAGCAAGCCGGGGACAGCGGTATGCCGGCTGCCGGTGAGGAATCATGAGAACGGGCCGCCTCGGCGCGGGTCTCTGCGCACTGGGAGTGGCAACCGCCGTGGTCGGGTGGATCGCCCACCAGCCCGATGTGGTGGAGCATCCGTCGCGAACAGCCGGCGCCAGACTCGACGTCCTCCAACAGGATCCGCTGTCGCCGGAGTTCACGGCATTTCTCGGCACGACTCCCACCGTCACCCGTTACCACTGCCGGGACACCCCTGACGGCGTGGAGGCCCCGGACATCCTGGCGGAGTACCGGGGAGCCCATCCGGAGCTTCTCCCCGAGAAGGTCTACGCACTCGCCCGGGCCGCCGGCTGGAACCCCCTCTTCACCGGGGGTCCGGCTCCGACCGAATACACGGTGCAGCTCCAGAGGTCGTTCGACGACTGGGAGAGCGGGGCCGTCGTGTACGTGGGACGGACGGAGGTGACGGTCGACCTGAAGGCGTCCGCCGACGGATCCTGCCCGTAGCCAGGCGCAGGAAGCGGTCCTGGACGGCATGGTGCAGCCGGGTGGCCGCGCACGGCCGGGCGGGTGACTCCTGCGGGATGTCGACCGGGCCAGGGCGGTGGGGTGTGCCAACGGTAGAAGGACGGTGCCGTTCAGGGCCGCCGCCCGATCGCCGACCCTCTCGGGGAGTGTTCCGCCGTGTCCATCGCCCACCGGATCCTGCAGTTGCTCCTCGCTCTCGCCTGTGCCGCGGGACTGTGGAGCGCCACGGCCGCGCCCGCGCAGGCCGTTCCGGACCGGGAAATCGCCACCGTGGCTACCGCCGCGGCGAACACGGCGAACGCGGCGAACGCCGTTGTGGCGGCCGGCCGGCAGGGCGTCGACTGGGACAAGGTCGCGGCCTGCGAGAGCGGCGGCCGCTGGCACGCCAACACCGGAAACGGCTACTACGGCGGCCTGCAGTTCGACCGATCCACCTGGCGCGCCAACGGCGGCACCGCGTATGCACCCCGCCCGGACCTCGCCACCCGCGACCAGCAGATCACGGTCGCCGAACACCTCGCCGCCCGCCGGGGACTTGCCCCCTGGCCCGTCTGCGGCGCCCGCGCCGGCCGACCCGGCACCCACCACACGGTCCCCGCGCCACGCCCGGCGCAGCAGCCCGCCGCCGCCCGGCAGCCGACCGCCGGCCAGCCCGCAGCCGCCGAACCGGACACGGCCACCGACCTCGGCACCGACACCGGCTCCGGCCCTGCGGATGGCGGCGCCATCGTGATCCAGGACGGCGACACCCTCGACGGCATCGCCCGGACCCTGCAGCTGCCCGGCGGCTGGCCCGCCCTCTACCAGGCCAACCACGACACCATCGGCGACAACCCCGACCTCATCCTCGCCGGACAGACCCTCCGCCTCCCCTGACGTCCTGATCCGGCTGCCCGGTGATCGGCAACAGCGCACGCTGTCCGGTCGACAGGGCGGCGCACGCCGGTAGCCGTGCCGCGCCGCCAGAGGCTGCGAATCGGCCGGATCACCCCCGGCAACCCGTACCGCGGCTTCGAGTTCCCCCGCGGCACGATCGAGCCGAGGGTGTTCGTGCGGGCTCTGCTCGCCATCGAGCTCGGCGGCCACGCACCCCGCGACCGGCTCGCCGCCGCCACCGCAGCCGCAGCCGCAGGCCCCGTCCGCCCCCACGCAGGCCCAGGGCTGGGACAGCAGGAGAGCAACCGCGCCCGGGGCGCAACGACGGAGCCCCGCCCGGCCGAAACGGCACCGGGCAGCGAACAACGGCGACAGCGGCAACCCGCACGGCGACGAGCGGGACGGCACAGCGGCAGCGATGACACCACCGGCCCGGGCAGCATCTGGCCGGCACCCGCGCCCGGTGTACGGACCGGCCTGGTGCCGACGGCCGGCGGCGCAGCCCCGGCACGGAGCGACGCCGCGCTGCGGGTGGCGGCCGGACACACGGCGCTCTGCCCGGACAACGTCTTCCAGGAGGCCGCCCGCCCCGCCGGGCACGCAGCGTCACCGGCCGACGCGGACAGCTGGTTCCCGTGGTGGGACTGAGCCCGGCGGACGGCCTGTCGGTGGGCATGACTACTGTTCCTCCCCTGATCAAACGTTCGAGGAGAGGGGCGGAGCTGTGCGGCGCTGGGAGTTCGTCGAGGGCGGCTCGGACAAGTTCTGGGAGGCCGCGGTCGAGGGTGTCGTGGTGACCGTGCGCTACGGCCGGTCCGGCACCGACGGGCGGGAGCAGAGCAAGGAGTTCCCGACCGCGGAGGCGGCGCAGGCGCACTTCGCCAAGACGGTGGCCCAGAAGGAGCGCAAGGGCTACCGCGAGGCCACCGCCGGGGCGGCGCCCGCCGCGCAGCCGGTTGCGCAGCTGGTCACGGCCGTCCCGCCGACCACCGTCCCCACCGCCCCGGACGCCCCCGCTGCCCCTGTCTCCCCGGCCGCCCCCGGGACCGCAGACCTCCCGAACGCCGCAGACCTCCCGAACGCCGCGGACGCCCCGCTCGACGAGGACACCTTCGTCCTGCCGGACGCCTGGCGGCGGATCCTGATCCCCCGCCGGGGCGGGGTGGCCCGTGCGACGACCACGCCGACGCGGAACGCGCCGGAGAAGCTCCGCGCCCTGGTGGCGGAGCGGTCGGAGTGGGTGGAGCAGGCGCTCGCCTCCTCGCGCAGCAAGGCCGAGCTGGTCGAGGCTGCCCGCGCGCACCTCGGCGGCGTCACCGACCCGCGCGGCGCGGCGGTGGTGGCGGCGCTGGTCGCCGACTCGCCGGAGGGGTACCGCCGGGCGGTGGACGGCTGGGTGGTGGAGCACGGCCTGCCGTTCGCGGCCCGGGCGGTGGTCGAGCTGCTGGAGGTGTCCGTGACCTCGGACTCGTCCAACTCGCGCCGGTCCAATCCGCGGGTCGGGACGGCCAAGCACCGGCACCGGGCGTCGGTGACGCACCGCCCGGCCGCGGACCGCGTCCGCGCCCTGCTGGCGGTCTGCGACGAGGCGACCCACGGCGCCGTGGTCGAGGCCCTGGCCGGCTGCCGGCGGGATCTGCCGCGCCTGGTGGTGGCGGTGTACCTGGTGCCGTCCGAGACGGCCTGGGCCGAGGAGTGCCTCCGCGCGTCCGCGGGGCTCGACACGACCGCGTGGTCGATGCTGCTCTGCTCGCTCTCCTCGGCCGAACCGCTCAAGGAGCTGGACCGCCTCCCGGGCCTCGGCTGGGACGGCTGGTCGGCGGAGGTCATCGCCACTGTCGCGGAGGGGCTCGGCAGCGGCGCCACACCGCTGCTGCTGCACGCCCTGGCCCACGACTACCTCTACAGCGACCGGCGCAAGCAGCTGCTGGCCGCGGTCGCCGAGCTGCCGTCCGACGACGCCTTCCGCGGCCTGCTGACCCATCAGGGCGACGACAAGGCGGCCCGCTGGGCACTGGTGGCGGCGGTCCGCCGCTATCCGCGCCGGGCCGTCCGCCTCCTTGCCGAGGCCGCGACGTCCTCCGCCGATCCGGCCGCCCGGCGGCTCGCCGTCCAGCTCCTCACCCCCCACGTCGCCGCCCACCGTGCGACCGCGCTCGAACTGCTGCCGGAGCTGGCGCCGGAGCAGGCCGCCCTGGTGCAGCCGCTCACCGAGGTGGCCGACCGGGTGCCGGACCTCCCGGCCGGGTCGCTGCCCGAGCTGTTCACCAGCCCGCCGTGGACCCGGCCGCGCTCCACCGTGAAGCCCCGCGTGCTGACCGGCCTCACCGCGGCGGAGGAGCCGCAGCTGCGCTGGCTGCCGGGCGAGCAGGACGCCTGGGCGGCCTCCGAGTCCTGGTACGCGCGCTGGTCGGACGGCGACTGGCAGCGGATCGCCGACACGATGCGGGCCGCGGAGGGGCAGTCCGGCAACCAGCGGCACCACGCGAACCAGCACGAGGAGCTGGCGCTGTTCGCGTACGGCGACGAGGAGCTGGGCCGTCCGCTGATCGCGCGGTGGCGCGGCGGCGAACACATCTGGGACGCCACCGGCGCGCTGCGCCGGGTCGTCGCCCGCTTCGGAACGGACGCGCTCGAACCGATGCTGGCCGCCGCGCTGCACAGCCCGGCCGCCCACGCGTCGCTGCTGCTGCCCTGTCTGGACGTCCGGGTGGCCGCGACGATGGCGGACTGGCTGGTGCGCCTCAAGTCGGCCGGCGACACCGCCCGCTCCTGGTTCACCCGGCACGGGCCGGACGCCGCCCGGCTGCTGGTGCCCGCCGCGGTCGGCAGGGCCGGCGCGGCCCGGCGCGGCGCCGAGCACGCCCTGCGGCTGATCGGCAGCGTGCACGGCGCCCCGGCGGTGTGCGCGGTGGCCGGCGAGTACGGGCCGGACGCGGCGGAGGTGGTGGGCACGCTGCTGTCCGCCGACCCGCTGGTGAGCGCGCTGCCGGCGAAGCTGCCCCAGCCAGGCGACTGGGCGGAGCCGATGATGCTGCCGCAGCTGCTGGTGCGCGGCGGCGGGGGCGCGCTGCCGTCCGAGGCCGTGCGGCACGTCCTCACCATGCTCGCGCTGTCCAAGCCGGGGGCGTTCTACCCGGGTCTGGACCAGGTGGCGGAGGTGTGCGAGCCGCAGTCGCTGACGGACTTCGGCTGGGCGGTGTTCGAGCAGTGGCGGCTGGCCGGCATGCCGGCCCAGGACGGGTGGGCGCTGCACGTGCTCGGCCGGCTCGGTGACGACGGGACGGTCCGCCGGCTGACGCCGGTGCTCCGGGCGTGGCCGGGCGAGGGGGCGCACCACCGGGCGGTGGACGGCCTGGAGGTGCTGGCCGCGATCGGCAGCGACGTCGCCCTGCTGCACCTGCACGGCATCGCGCAGCGGGTGAAGTTCAAGGCGCTCAAGGCCCGGGCGCAGGAGAAGATCGCCGAGGTGGCGGCCGGGCTCGGCCTGTCCGGGGAGCAGCTCTCCGACCGCCTGGTGCCGGACTTCGGGCTGGACGCCGACGGCACCACCGTCGTCGACTACGGCACCCGGACCTTCACCGTCGGCTTCGACGAGCAGCTCAAGCCGTACGTGCTGGACGCGGACGGCGCCCGCCGCAAGGACCTGCCGGCCCCGGGTGCGCGGGACGACGCCGAGCTGGCGCCGGCCGAGCGCAAGCGCTTCGCCGCTCTGAAGAAGGACGTCCGCACGGTGGCGGGGGACCAGATCCGCCGTCTGGAGGACGCCATGGTCACCCAGCGGTCGTGGACGGCCGAGGAGTTCGACCAGTTGTTCGTCGGACATCCGCTGCTGTGGCACCTGGTGCGCCGACTGGTGTGGCTGGCCGGGGCGGACGGTACGGCGACCGCCTTCCGGGTCGCCGAGGACCGCACCCTGGCGGACGTCCGGGACGAGGTGTTCGCGCTGCCGGAGGGAGCGACCGTCCAACTGGCCCACCCGCTGCTGCTGGGCGACGACCTGGCCGCCTGGTCGGAGCTGTTCGCCGACTACGAGATCCTGCAGCCGTTCCGCCAGCTCGGCCGCCAGGTGTACGCGCTGACCGACGAGGAGCGGGCCGGGCACCGCCTGACCCGCTTCGAGAGCGGCCCGCTGCTGCCGACCGCCCGGCTGGTCGGCATGGAACGGCGCGGCTGGCAGCGCGGCGAGCCGCAGGACGCGGGCGTGGAGCGCTGGCTGTCCCGCCGGGTCGGCCCCGACCGCTACGTGGTGCTCGCCCCGGAGCACGGCATCGCGGTCGGCATGCACGACGTCTTCCCCGAGCAGCGGGTCGAGACCGTGTGGCTCGACGTCCGCCCCGGCGACTACTGGCCCCGCGACCGGACCTTCCCGGCCTTCGCCGAGCTCGACCCGGTGACCGCCTCCGAGGTGATCGCCGACCTGACCGAGCTGACCGCGCCGTGAACCCGCCGCCTGTGAACCCGCAGGCCGTGAACCCGCAGGCCGTGAACCGGCCGACTGTGAATCAGCAGGCCGTGAGCCGGCTCACCGACACCGACACCGACAGCCGTACGGACCACCCCGGGAAGGCCGCCATGACCACCACCGCCGAGGAGCAGCTCCAGCGGCCGCCCGCCGAGCTGCGGTACGCCGAGGAGCTGGCGGCGCTGCGCGCGGAGGACCGCGACCACCGCCCACCGGGCTGGGAGCTGAGCCTGCGCGCGGCCCGGCGGTTCATCGTCGGCGACGAGGCGACCGGAACCACCCGCAAGTTCGTCGGCGATCCGGCACTGGTCGAGCGCGCCCTGGTGACCCTCGCCACCAACCGCGGCCTGCTGCTGGTCGGCGAGCCCGGCACCGCCAAGTCGCTGCTGTCGGAGCTGATCGCGGCAGCGGTCAGCGGCACCTCCCGGCTGACCGTGCAGGGCGGCGCCGCGACCACCGAGGACCAGATCAAGTACTCCTGGAACTACGCCCTGCTGGTCTCCGAGGGCCCCTCGACCCGCTCGCTGGTGCCCGCGCCGATGCTGCGCGGCATGGCCGAGGGCCGGGTCGTCCGGTTCGAGGAGATCACCCGCTGCCCGCTGGAGGTGCAGGACTCGCTGCTGTCCCTGCTCTCCGAACGGGTGGTCGCCGTCCCCGAGCTGGACGGGCCCGAGGGCATGGTCTTCGCCAGGCAGGGCTTCAACGTGATCGCCACCGCCAACACCCGCGACCGCGGCGTGAACGAGATGAGTTCGGCGCTCAAGCGCAGGTTCAACTTCGAGACGGTCTTCCCGATCCCCGACCTGGACACCGAACTCGCCCTGGTCGAGGCCGAGTCCGGGCACCTGCTGCGCCGCTCGGGGGTGACCGCGGCGCCCGACCGGGACCTGCTGGAGGTCCTGGTCACCGCCTTCCGCGAGCTGCGGGCGGCCGAGGGCGGCGACCGCCCGTCCGCGGTGATGAGCACCGCCGAGGCGGTATCGGTCGCCCACACGGTCGGGCTGCGCGGCTGGTACCTGCGCGGCGAGCCCGGCAACGCGGCCGACCTGGTCTCCAGCCTGGCCGGCACCGCCGCCAAGGACAGCCCGGAGGACCTGGCCCGGCTGCGCCGCTACCTGGAGCAGCGGGTGCCGCGGCGGCGCGGCCCGCACTGGCAGGCCGTGCACGACGCCCGCCACCTGCTGGCCGGCTGATGCCCGCGGTCTTCCTCGGGGTCCGCCACCACTCACCCGCCTGCGCCCGCCTGGTGGCGGACACCGTCCGGCGGCTGCGGCCCGCGTACGTGCTGGTCGAGGGCCCGGCCGACCTCAACGGGCGGCTGGACGAGCTGGCCCTCGGCCACGAGCTGCCGATCGCCGTGTTCAGCCACTACCGCGACGCCGAGCGCACCGCCACCACCTGGGCGCCGCTGTGCGACCACTCGCCCGAGTGGGTGGCGCTGCGGGAGGGCCGGGCGGCCGGCGCGGAGGTGCTGTTCGTCGACCTTCCGTCCTGGCACCCGGCGTTCGAGTTCCGCGCCAACCGGTACGCCGACGCGGAGGCCCGGTACGCCGAGGCCACCGCCCGGCTGTGCGAGCGGTTCGGCACCGGGTCGGTGGACTCCCTGTGGGACGGCCTGTTCGAGGTGGCCCCGGCGGACGGGCTGGCCGAGCGCCTGGACGCCTACTTCGACCTGGTCCGCGGCGACGCCGAGGCGGAGGAGGGTGACCGGGCCCGCGAGGCGTACATGGCCGCGTGGGTCCGCGCCGTCGTCGCCGAGGCGGGGACGGCGACCGTGCTGGTGGTCACCGGCGGCTTCCACACGCCCGCCCTGCGCGCCCTCGCCGCGCAGCCCGCCGAGGTGCCCGGCCGGCCGGCGCTGCCCGAGCCGCCGTCCGGCGCCGTCTCGGGCAGCTACCTGGTGCCGTACTCGTTCCGGCAGCTCGACGCGTTCGCCGGGTACCAGTCCGGGATGCCCTCGCCCGCCTACTACCAGCGGCTGTGGGAGGACGGCCCCGAGGCCGCCGCCGACCATCTGCGGAGGTCCGTGGTCGCCCGGCTGCGCCGGCGCCGCCACCCGGTCTCCACCGCCGATCTGGTCGCCGCCGCCGCGCTCACCGGCGGCCTTGCCGCCCTGCGCGGCCACCCCGTGCCGTCCCGCACCGACGTGCTCGACGGCCTGGTCGGCGCGCTGGTCAAGGACGACCTGACCCAGCCGCTGCCCTGGTCCGAACGCGCCCCGCTGGCGCCGGGCAGTCACCCGGTGGTGGTCGAGATGGTCGCCGCCGGCAGCGGCGTCCGCACCGGGCGGCTGCACCCCGACACGCCCGCCCCGCCGCTGGTCCACGACGCCGGCGCCCGGCTCGCCGCGATCGGCGCCACCGGCACCCGTCCGCTGACCTGCGACCTCACCACCGAGGACGGCCTGACGGCGAGCCGGACCCTGCACCGGCTGCGCGTCCTCGCCGTGCCCGGCCGCCACCGCACCGCCGGACCCGCCCACGGCGCCGACCCGGTCACCACCGAACGCTGGGAAGCCGGACCGGAGAGCGGCCGCGACGCCGCCCTGATCGAGGCCGGCGCGTACGGCGCCACCCTCGACGAGGCCGCCGTCACCGTCCTCGCCGAACGCGCCCGCACCACCGGATCCGCCGACGCCGGGCTCGCCGACCTGCTGTTCGACACCGTGCTGTGCGGCGCCACCGCCCTGACCGACCGCCTGCTGACCACGCTCACCGCCACCGTCGCCCGCCACCCCGACCCGGGCGCGCTCGGCGCCGTCCTCGCCACCGCGCTCGGCCTGTGGCGGCACGACCGCGTGTACGGCACCGCCCGCAGCCCGCTGCTCGCGGCGCTCCTGGACGGCGCCGTCAGCCGGATCCTGTGGCTGGTCGAGGGCGCCCACGGCCGCTCTGGCGCCGACCCGGCCCGGCTCGCCGCCCTCGCCGCCGTCCGCGACGCGGTCCGTCACGCCCCCGAGCAGCTCACCACCGCCCCGGCGGACACCGCCGCCCTCGCCCTCCGCATCACCCGCGACCGCCACGCCCCCGCCGACCTCCGCGGCGCCGCCCACGGCCTCCACCTCACCCTCACCGCACCCGAACCCGAACCCACAGCCGCACCCGCACCCGCAGCCGCACCCGCAGCCATCGTCGCAGCCTCCGTCGGCCTGAACGCCGCGGGCGACCCGCACACCCCCTCCGGCCCCCGGCCCACCGGGGCCCTGGGCGCTCTCGACCTCCCCACCGCCGCCCTGAACGCCGCAGGCGACCCCCGCTCGCTCGGCGACTGGCTGGGCGGCCTGTTCGCCCTCGCCCGCGAGGAGGTCACCGCCGACTCCGGCGACGGCTCGCTGCTGGCCGCCCTGGACTCCGTCCTCGCCGAGCTCACCGACGCCGAGTTCCTGATCGCCCTCCCGGCCCTGCGCCAGGCGTTCGCCTGGTTCCCGCCGCGCGAGCGCGAGCGGATCGCCCGCCGGCTGATCGAGCGCCGCGGTGTGCGCGGCTCCGGCCGAGGCCTGCTCCGCACCACCGCCGACCCCCTGCACCTGGCCGCCGCCCGCGCCCTGGAGGAGAACGTGACCGCCCTGCTCGACCGCCACGGCCTGCGGAGCGCCCGGTGACCCCGCCCGACCCGGCCCCCGGACCCGACCTGGCCCCCGACCCCGCCCCGGGCCCTGCATCCGGCCCCGGCCCGGACCCCGCCCTGGAGCGCTGGCGCCTGGTGCTCGGTTCCCCCGCCGAGCCGTGGACCGGCTGCCCGAGCGCCGACGGCGCCGCCCGCGACGCCGCCCTCGAATGGTTGTACGGCCGCGACCAGGACCTCGACCGCCGCGGTGTCCGGAGCGCCGGAGCGGGGCCGTCCCGGGTGACCGCCGTCGACTGGCTGGACGACATCCACCGCCTCTTCCCCCGCGAGACGATCGAGCGGCTGGAGCGCGACGCGGTCGAGCAGTACGGCATCGACGAGATCGTCACCGACCCGACGGTGCTGGAACGGATCGAGCCGAACCCCGCCCTGCTGCGCGCGGTGCTCCGCACCAAGCACCTGATGAACGAGCAGCTGCTCGGCCAGGCGCGCCGGATCGTGGCCGCGGTGGTGCGGCAGCTGATGGAGCGGCTCACCCCGGAACTGCGCCAGGCGTTCACCGGTGCCCGGTCGACGCGCCCGAGCCGGCGGGCGCTGGCCCGCGACTTCGACTTCCGCCGGACCGTCCGGGCCAACCTCGGACGTTACCGTCCGGCCGAGCGGCGGATCCTGATCGAGCGCCCGCACTTCCACTCCCGCAGGCGCCGGCACCTGGAGCAGTGGCAGCTGATCCTGCTGGTCGACCAGTCGGGATCGATGGTGGGTTCGGTGATCCACTCCGCGGTGACCGCGGCCTGCCTGTGGAGCCTGCCGGGACTGAAGACCCATCTGGTCGCCTTCGACACCCAGGTGGTGGACCTCACCTCCGACGTGACCGACCCGGTGGAGCTGCTGATGCGGGTCCAGCTCGGCGGCGGCACCGACATCGCCCGCGCGGTCGACTACGCGGCCGGCCTGGTGGAGAACCCGCGGCGCACCATCCTCGCGGTGATCAGCGACTTCTACGAGGGCGGCGACCGGTACCGGCTGCTGCGCACCGTCCGCTCGCTGACCGGGCAGGGCGCCACGGTGCTGGGCCTGGCCGCGCTGGACGAGGAGGCGGCCCCGGCGTACGACCGCGAGCTCGCCGGGCTGCTCGCCGACGCCGGCGCGCACGTGGGGGCGATGACACCGGGGATGCTGGCCGAGTTCGTCGCCGAAAGGCTCGGCCGGTGAGCGCCGGAACCCGCGCCGACCTGCTGGCCCTGGACGCGGAGACGCTGGCCGCCCTCGCCAACCGCGGCCTGGTCAAGCGCGCCGCCCGGGAGGTCGACGCCGGGAACGGGCCGGTGCCCGGCCTCGATCCTGACGGCACGCTGCGCGGCACCTGCCCCGACGGCAGCGCCGTCGCACTGCCGCCCGGCACCGGGCTGGACGGCGGCAGCTGCACCTGCGGCGCGCCCGGCGTGTGCCGCCACCGGATCGCCCTGGTCCTCGCCCACCAGCGCGCCGCCACCGCCGCCACCGACTCCCCCAACACCCCCAACACCCCCCAGGAGCCCGAAACCCCCACCTGGGCCCCCGGCGCACTCGACGACGAGGCGCTGACCGCCGCCGTCGGTGCCCGCGCCGTGGCCGCCGCCCGCCGGACGCTGGAGCGCGGCTACACCGCCCGGCTGCACCACGCGCGCCCGGACGACCCGCAGCCGGTCGCCGAACTCGCCGCCTGCACGGTCCGGTTCCCCGTCCCCGGCGAGCTGGGCTTCGCGGTCACCGACGCCGCGCAGGACCGCCGCGGCGAGATGATCGCCCTCGCGGTCTGGGCCTTCCGCGCGGCCGACGGCCGACCGACCGTCACCCTCGGCGGCGGCTCCGAACCCGCCCCGGACACTCCGCCGGTCCTGGACGCCGCGCAGCGCGCCGCCCTGGACACCGCGCTCGACCTCACCCGCGAACTGCTGCTCGACGGCGCCGTGCACGCCGGGCCGGTCCTCACCGCCGCCTTCCACCGGGTCCGTGACGAGCTCACCGCGCAGTCCCTGCACTGGCCGGCCGGTCTGGTCACCGACCTGATCGGCCAGCTCGACGCGTACACGGCCCGGGCCGCCGGCCACCGGCCCGAGGAAGCCGCCCTGCTCCTGGCCGAGCTGCACGCCCGCCACCGCGCCGCCGCGCACCCCGGGGCGTCACCGTCCGAGGTGCTGGGCGTCCGGGAAGCCGCCGAGACGCCGCTGCGCCGGGTCCGCCTCACCGCGCTGGGCTGCCGGGTACGCAGCACCGCGACGGCCCGCTCCGCCGAGGTCTACCTCGCCCACCCCGCCGCCGGAACCGTCCTGGTGCTGCGCCGCAGCTGGGACGTGCCCGCGGACGGCCGTCCGCCCACGGGGCACACGCTGGGCGCCCGCCGGATCGCCGGCCACCGCCTGGAGGCCCTCGCCACCGGCAACGTGGTCAGCGAGAGCGCCGTACGCAGCGCCGCCCGCGAACTGGGCCTCGGCCGCGGGCGGATCGCCGCCACCACCGTCTCCCCGGTCGGCACCTCGTGGACCGACCTGCCCGCCCCGCTGCTGCTCACCGACCTGAACGCCCGGCTGCGCGGACCGGAGGGCCGCCCGCCGCGGCTGATCCGGCCGCGGATCGCCGCCGAGTCCGTGCACGTGGTGGAGCTCTCCGCCGTCGAGGACGTCCGCTACGACGCGGCCGAGCAGCGTCTGGAGGCCACCGTCCGGGACGCCGCCGGCAACCCGGCCACCCTCGCCGGCACCTACGACCCGGCCTGTCCCGGCGCCCTCGACGCGCTCGCCGCGGCTCTCGCCTCGGGCACCGTCACCCACGTCAGCGCCACCGTCGGACGCCTCGCCGGCCGTACCGTGCTGGATCCCGTCGCGCTGCTCGCGGGCGGCACCGTGGTCGTCCCCGACCTCGCGCCCGGCGGCGGCTCCGGCGCCCTCGCACCCGCCGCCGCAGCGCCGTCGGCCGATCCGGTCGCCGACGGCCTCGCCGAGGCGCTCGCCGCGCTGGCCGACACCACCCACCGCGGACTGCGCCACCCGGACGGGCCCTCCCTCGCCCGCCTGGAGCGCACCGCCGACCGGCTGGGCCGCGAGGGCCTGGCCACCACCGCCGAACTGCTGCGCGCCCTCGCCCACGCGCTGCGCAGCGGCGACCCGGAGGCCGCCGTCCGCGGCTGGGCGGACGCCGCCGTCCGGGTTGCCGTCGCGGCCGAGGCGCACCGGGAGGCCGTCCGCCACGGCTGACGGCCCGGCACGATGCGATCGGCGGGCTCCGGGATCGTGGTGCGGCGGCACCGGCCACGGATCACGCCCTCGGTTCCGGGCTCGCGCATCAGCCGCTCGACCGTGCGGCGCGTCACCGTCACCACGTGCCCGGCCGGATGCCCTTCCACGGCCGGTAGCTCCGCCCTGACGTTGTGTCATGGAGATGGCACGGGTGGACCGTTCGGATCCCGGCGTGATCGACCTGGTCCTCGGAGAACCGGAGACCGACACCGCCGCCCTGCACCGGGAACTGCACGAGGCCGTCGCCCCCGCCGTCCCGGTGCACCTGTTGGTCCGGCACCACCAGCGGCCCGAGCCTCCGCCCCCGGACGACCGCCCCGCGCTCGAAAATCGAGTGGGGCTCGATCGGCCACGGCGGCTCGACCGGCGGCGGAGGCGGCAGCTGAGATCCGGCTGCACACCGACCCGCCTCCAGGCCGGTCGAACAGGCGAGCCGGTCACCCCGAAGCGCCGACGTCGGCAACCGAGCGGCCCGCCCTCACCCGGACGAAGGACCGCCCCGGAGGCGTCTGCGCTGCCCACCGACCGCTCGACGGCCTCGCCGTCGGACCGGCCTTGCGCTGCCGGACGGTGACTTCCCGTCAGCGGAGAGGGGTGAGGTCGCCGAACCGTGCGGCGGGGCGAGGGCGGGGCGAGGGGCGGGCCGCGCGAAACCCCTTGCGCAATGGTCAAGAATCGTTGACCATTGCTCGCATGCCTACCGACGATCTTCCCGAGACGTTTCACGTCACCACCGACGAACAGCTGCGCGCCGTCTCCAACCTGACGCGTCACCGGATCATGGCCGTGCTCCGCTTCGAGCCCGCGACGATCACCCAGATCGCCGAGCGGGTGGGCCTCGCGAAGGGGAGCTCCAGCTATCACGTACGGCTGCTGGAGCGGGCCGGCCTGGTGAAGGTGGTACGGACACGGAAGGTGCGGGGTGTCACCGAGCGGTACTACGCGATGGCCGCGCGGGCGATCGTGCTGCCGGATCCGGGCGAGGGAGGGCCGGACGTGCTGATGCGCCATGCGGTGGCGGACCTGGAGGCGTCGCCGGTGGACGGCGAGCGGCACGTACGGATGGCGCATCTGCGGCTCACCGAGGAGCAGTTCGCGGAGCTGGGTGCGCGACTGGAGGCGCTGGCGGACGAGTACCGGGAGCTGTCCGATCCGTCGCTGCCGGACGCGTCGCTCGTCTTCGCCCTGTTCCACCCCGCACCGCGCGAGCAGGCCGAGGAGGGCACCAAGTGACGTCGGACATCCGGAAGCTGCCGACCGGGTTCGGACGGCTGTGGACCGCGCAGACGGTGTCCTCGCTCGGTGACGGGGTGACACATGCCGCGCTGCCGCTGCTCGCACTGACGCTGACGCGGGATCCGATGGCGCTCGCCGTCGTCACGGCCGCCGGAACACTGCCGTGGCTGCTCCTCGGGGTGCTCGGCGGTGCGCTGGTGGACCGCTGGGACCGCCGGCGCACGATGTGGGTCGCGGACACGGCACGTGCGGCGCTGCTCGCGATACCCGCGGCGGCGGCCGCGCTCGACGTGCTGAGCATCCCGCTGCTCGCAGCCACCGCCTTCCTCCTCGGCCTCGGCGGACTCTTCTTCGACACGGCCGCCACGGCCTACCTGCCGGATCTGCTCCGCCGCGACCCCGCACTCCTGGAGCGCGCCAACTCCCGCCTGCGCGGCGCCCAGACCGCCATGTCCGGCTTCGCGGGGCCGCCTGCAGGCAGTGCGCTGCTCGCGCTCGGGCGGGCGGTCCCGCTGCTCGCCGACGCGGTGTCGTTCCTGCTCTCCGCACTGCTCGTCCGTACGCTGCCCGCCATGCCCCGGCCCGTGCCGGAGGCCCGCGAATCACTGCTCCGGCAGGCACGGGCCGGCGCCTCGTACGTCTTCCGGGACCAGGTGCTGCTCGGGCTCGCACTCCGCCCGGCGGTCGGGAACATCGCCTTCCTCGCCGTGGAGACCGTCCTCGCCCTCTTCGCGCACGACCGCCTCGGCATCGACACCTACGGCTTCGGTCTGCTCCTCACCGCGGAGGCCACCGGCGGCCTGCTCGGCGCAGGCATCGCCTCCCACCTCGGCCGACGTCTCGGCACCGGCACCGCACTGACCTGCACGGCCGCCGTCGAAGGGCTCGCCATCCTGGGCCTGGCCGCCGCTCCGAACCCGTACGCGGCCGGGCTCGCGCTCGCCGTCTGCGGGGCCGGCATGGGCGCCACGATGGTGCTCGCGCCCTCCCTCCGACAGGCGATCGTCCCCGCCCACCTCATGGGCCGGGTCGCCTCCACCTCCCGCATGCTGGCCATGTGCGCCGCCCCTGTCGGGGCCTTCCTCGGCGGCTGGCTGGCCACCACCTACGACATCCGCACCCCGCTCTACGCCGCCGCCGTCCTCCTCCTGACGATGACGGCCGTCACGGCATCCATGACCAGCAACCGCCGGGTCGAAGCGGCGCTGCGGGCCGCCGCCCCGGCCGACGGCCCGGACCACCGCCCGGCATCCAAGGACCCCGCCCAGGAGAATGCACCCGACCTGGTGTGACACCCTGCCGCGAAGACCTCGCACCACCTCGGGCACCAGGCCCCGCGGGACACAACGAGCGGCCGGGCCGGCCGGGTGCACCGGCCGTCAATCCTCGTCGTCCCCCGAGGCGTCCGGCCCCCGGAAGCGCGCAGGCCCTGCCCGGGGCCGTCGGCTTCGATGCTGAACAGGCAGCGGCCCAGCAAGTTGACGTGCCGGTCCTCCTGGCCCTCCTGGCCTTCCGGGCTTTCCCGGGTACGTCTGTCGGATCTGGCCGAGGCCGCCGTGGCAGATCGCGCGGGCCGACCGGTGGCGGGACTCCTGCACGGTGAGCTGCCGGTTCATCAGGCGCCGGCAGGTGCCGTCGACCGGGTCGACCAGGGCGAGCATTCTGACCATGTGAACCGGTAGGCCACGCCTTGCACAGGCCGGACGACCGAAGTGATGAACAGGCGCTGGATCTCGTTGCAGGTGAGCGGGATCAGCCTGTCGGGGGCGGGATGGCGGCCGTGTTCCTCGGCGCGGACGACGGCGAGGAACGCGTGGGCGAGCATGGCCAGGGCGACCCATTGGAACCAGGACACGTAGCGGCGGACCTGGTGTTCGTCCAGTCCAGCCAGGCCCTTTCCGGCCTGGAAGGTCTCTTCCACCCGCCATCTTGACCCGGCCACGCGCACCGACGTGGCCAGGGCGTCCGCGCGGAACCTGCCTGCCTGAGCGGTGAATTCGTGGTTACAGGCCACCGCGAGGACGTAGCCGGTACCGCGTCCCTCCAAGGCCGCACGCCGCCGGCCACCCAGCGGGCGTGGTGGCCGGCGTCAAGGAATCGGGCGATCATGCGGGCGTCCTCGTCTTCGTGGAGGTGTTCGACCATGTAGTCGCACAGGTCGTCGCGGACGATGTCGGCGTCCCTTTTGGCGCGGTTCAGCAGGTGCTGCATGCCGTCTGGGATCGCGTCCCCAGCTCACCGAGAGCAGGCCGAGCACCAACCGTCTTATCCGGCAGCGGGGTTCGACCCTGGCGAATCGGCCCGCGATCCGGTCCACCAGGACCTCGAATGCGCCCTGCCGGCGGGCAGGGTCCACGGTGTGACCTGCGGCCACCACACGATCGTTCGTCTTCGCACGCCGATGATCAACGGTGGCCGCACCTGTGCCGGCACGGCCCCGCCAGCGTGATCAGAATCCACCGCTGGAGTATTTAGTGCAGAAAGATTCCGGCGAGGCGTGGCAGGCGGCGGCGCATCTCATCGTCGTCGGCGACGTCCCACCGAGTTCCGGTCGGCTCGGTCATGGCGCTGAGCGGGCCGGCTTCCGGGGAAGCCTCCAGCGCCTCGTTGAACCCGTCCGGTTCACCGGTGAGACGTTGATAGGCCCGGTGGGCCGCCTGGTTGAAGTCCTCGTTCCCGATGAGCACGTCCCCGCCGTCCCGCACCGCCGGATGGTGAGCGAGAGAGTCCGGATCCGCGAGTGCGCGCTCGTACCAGTGTCGGCCGAGCGAGATGAGGCCGTCGCGGAAGTCCATGAACGCGTCGTCGGACCACCAGCCTTCGATGAGGAACGCCGCTGCCCACAGGTCGTACCGGTAGGCATGGTCGCGCAGCTGCCACTGGCGCAGGGAGAACTGGATGATCTCGGCAGGCGTGCGGCTCACAAGCCGCTCCTCGCACGCGCGCTCGATCGCATCGCACCGATCGTCGAAGTCCAGTTCCAGCGCGTCAACCTCGGCGCACGCCTCGTCTATCAGGGCCCAGAACTCCTCGATATCCATCACGGCCTGAGTATGCCAGGCGCTTCGAAACCCCCGGCCTGCGGCGCAGCCAGCGCCGGACCAGCACACCGCCGGACAACGACCATGCACCCATGGGGGCGCCCCGGCGCCACCCAAGGGCCGCGTTCAGGGGCGAGCTGATCCGCCGTTGCACCGCTGACCGGAAATTCCCGCAGCGCCAGCGTGATCACGATCTACCGCTGGAGCACTCGTCGTCGGTGGCTGATCAAGGAGGATCCGTGTTCGACACCGGAACGTCCGAGCCGTGGTGACGAGTCGTGCCGACCGGCACGGACACCCCTGCGCGAGGTACCCCACAGGACAGGCCGATGTGTAACTGCACAGGTCACGCCGGTCTTCATACACACCCCAGAAGATCTGCACCCGTCCTTGACGGTCCCTGAGCCCCCCGCACGGAGTGCATTCGGGGCCGCAGACGTGCCGTCGTCCGACCCTCAAGCACGTTGTGTGGGCCGGTCCGTCCCGGGTGGTGAGAAGCAGCTCATCGGTTCATGGACAGCCCTTGCGACCCCAGCCCGGAGAGACCCCGTCATGAAGAAGCCCGTCCTGCTCGCCGTGCCCCTGCTCGCGCTCGCGGCCGGAGGCCTCGCCCCGGCCACCGCGTCCGCCGCGTCCGCCGCGGCGAACGGCATCACCATCACCAGCGCGGTCGTCAACCCGCAAAACTCCAGCTCGGTCATCGTGCGCTTCGACCATGCCTGCACCTCGCTGCTCGGCGTCGGCGTGAGCATGCTGTACGCCCACCAGGACAGCGCGGAGGGCACCAACGGCTTCCGCCCCGTGTGCGACGGACAGACCCACTCCGAGAGCGTGACGGCGATCAGCCAGCGAGGCGGGATCGTGGCGCCCACCTTCGAATCCGGCGAGCCGGCCTACGTCAGCATCACCATCGTCGATCTGAGCCTGCAGCCCGTTGTCAGCACTCCGCAGCCGAACAAGGTCGTCCTCGGGTAGCCGCCCTCCACCGGTCGGAATCGCCTGCGTCCCTCACACGTGACCGGCGGGGTACGTCGGCACGGACTGCATCGTCGGGCGCGCCGCTCCAAGCACGGCGTCCGCGCCGACCGGTCCGGTTCACGGTCCCGGGTGAAGCCGACGGACGACGGCCGTTCCTGGTTTGTGTCATGGGCCCTGGAACCGGGGACACGGAGATTTTCGAAGCCGAGAGCACCTGGACGAGCCTAACCTGGAACCACTCATCGGCTTCCATCCGACGCATGCCGTGGAGCTCATCGCCGGGTGCAACGACCCGATCGATCAGCTCCGAGCGGGAGCCATGACCACTCGTCGAGGTGTGGTTCCTCGCGGATGGTGGGCCGGGCGAGCGTCTGCCTCACCGGTGGCAGGAACCCGTGCCACCTCGTGGTGGCCCCTGGCAACGGCTGCGCGTAGGCGGTGGTCGGCGGTGTTCTTGTTCCGCCGGACGATGCAGCGGCGGATCATGCTGACCGGGGTGGTGGCCTGGATGGTGGTCGGGGTGGTCGGGGTGGCCGGGGTGGCCGGGGTGGCCGGTGCCGTCGGGGCGGAGCGGCACAGGGCGGTGAACCGGGCCTCGGTCCGGTTCGGCCGGAAGCTGTCCGTCGGGGTGCAGGCGATCTCGACGTGGCCGGTCCGGGCCCGGGCTCCGACCGGGTCAGAGCACCTCGACCTGCTCCGGGGTCACACAGTGGACGTACTCACCGACCTCCACGATGTAGCCCTTCGGCGGCTCCAAGGACGTCGTCCACCAGATGTCGGTGACCTTCCCGACCGCTTCCGTCGTCCCGCTCGGGGAGTCCGACTCGATGCGGATTCGGACGCGGGTTCCCTCGGGCAGGTCGCTGCGACAACGGGGCGGCATGTCGGGATGAAGTCTTCCCCGGGAGATCAGGAACTCAGGCCGTAGGCACCAGGGCCTGCCGTCCTCGGTCTCCACCGAGTAGAACGGTACGACGTCGCCGTTGTGCTCGTCCCGTTCGACGCCGCACTCGACGACCACACCGCGGCTGCCCACGATCTCCGGCCCGAGCCGGCCCAGCCCCGGAACGGGCGGATCAGGCGTCGTCAGTTCCACCATCTCGCCGTAGACCAGCGTGGCCTGCTCTGGCCAGGGAGTCTCGTCCAACAGCCATCGTGGCTCGACCGTCATGGGCGCCTCCTGTTCATGGTTCCGATGGACCCGCCACACCATAACGGCGAGGCGATCGGCCGAAGTGGCCTGGTCATGCCCCCTGGGCACGCGCGTGGGCCTTCGGCCACTGTCACGCCGGCCGGATCCACTCGTCCGGCGTCGTGCCACGAGGGTTCTGGTCGTCGGCGGGTTCCGGGTTCCTGGGTGCCGAACCGGTCCGGTAGGCAGTGGCTGCCGGGGCACGACGGCCGCGACCCGGGCGAGCAGATCCGGCAGTGTCCGCGGGGCTGCGTGGCACGCGCTGGACCTGCGGGATCCCGTACGGGTGGAAGCACGCGTGGCCGAGGCCGGCCCCCGGGTCGTCGTCAACGCATCGAGCGGCAGGGCGCACCGGGCGGTCACGGCCGAGGTCCCGGTCCGTCCGGCGACGGCCGCGGCGACGTCCGGCAGCCGTCTGGTCCACGTCTCCGGCGAAGCCGTGTTCTCCGGCGCCCGCGTCCGCTGCTCTGCGGCCCGCCGTGTCTCCTCCCCACCGTCCTCCGTGCCGCCCGTCGGAGGCGTGAAGCAGTCGGTGCCCGAGCTGACCGACCACCACCGGCCTGACGGGCACGTCGGCCACGCCGTGCGCACCGGCTCGTCGAGGTGGGCAGCCTGCTCGGCTTCGGGCACGACCCCGTGCCACCGCTCGCGGAGCGCTTCGGCGAAACCCGCCCGGCTCACGGTCGACGCCGAGCAGCGCGACAGCCCAGTGACGGTGAGGGACGGCGGGCCTGCTGACGGACGGCCGGCAGGTGGTCACCGCTCGGGGAGCTTCCGGGCCGGCCGAGGGGATCGAAACGCTTGCCGGCAGCGTCAGCCGGTCACGGGCGGGACGGATCCGCGAGGACGGCCACAAGGTCATCCAGGATCCCGACGAGCTCCGCGGTCGGGATCTCCGCCACGAAGACCTCGCCCGCATCCTCGGGATGCTCGGTCAGGTGTTCCTTGCGCCAGAACTGCAGGGTGAGGACCGAACGGTCTCCGTCGCCGAAGAGGTACGCCGTCACGTTGTCGGTCGTGGGCCCCCAGGCCAGGGCCCGAAACCGGCTGCGAAGCTCGTAATCGGCTTCGGTCTCGTCGTCGGTCCCGGCACGGAGCGTGAGACGCCGGTGGGTGGCTTCCGGGGACGAGCCGTCGAACGGCAGTGCAAGGCCTCCGTCGGAACGCAGCCGGTCGGCCGTGTCCAGCACGGCGCGGCGGAACTGCCCGACGAACGCCATGTTGTCGTCGCAGGTCAGCCACTTCCCCGCAGCCCACAGGTCCACCCGGCACAGGGAGTGGTCCCATGCCCCGACCTCGACTGCGAACGTGTGCTTGTCTCCCAGAACCACGGTCACGCCGGGACCATCGCAGGCCCGGCCCTTCAGCCGCAAGCAGATATCCTGCGCGGCGGCACCGTCGACACGCCGCTCCTGCCACCGGCAACCCACCCGGCCGGTCACCGGAGGCGGAACCGGTGGTGTCGGTGGCGGCCCCTACCCTGTGCGCGTGAACGATTCCCAGCCCCCGTCCTGCGAACTCCGCCGGTTGTTCGCCGGCGGTGCCGCCGATCACCTCGACCGGTCGACGCTGTTGCCGCCGGGCCGCCTGATCGGCTCCGACGAGGGCGGCGACGCCACGCCGGTGATGTGGATGAGCGAGGGGCCGGCACCCGCCGGGCTGTGGGAGAAGCTCCGCCACGAGCACGCGGGTTGTGGGCTGTGGCCGCTGCTGCTGGCGCCTCTGGGCGACGAGCCGGACTTCCGCCCCTGGGGATCGCAGGAGCTGTATCCGCAGCAGATGTCGTCCCCCGGCCGGCACGATGCCGCCGCCCTGCTGCGCGGCTGGTGGCGACGGGCGGCCACGGACCCGACGGACGATCCGCAGGACGCGCAGGAGCGGCAGGCCATGCTGGCCCCGCTCGGCCCGGCCTGGCCCGGCCTGGCGCCCTCCCCCGCTCTGGAGGAGGATCCGGACACGCTCGCGGACACCACCGCCGCCCGGCTGCTGCGACACCGACCGGAGCTGCGGATCGGCCTCGTACGCGCGGACAGCGGGGCCGAAGCACTGGCCGCCTGTGGATGGAGCGGACCGTGCAACCACGACGAGACCGGGACGATCGCCGCCGTGCTCCGCAGCTGGGAGCAGCGATTCGGCACCCGGGTCGTCAAGGTCGGCTTCGACACCCTGCACCTGAGTGTCGCCGCGCCGCCGACCGACCTGGACGAGGCCCTGCTGGTGGCCGCCGAACACGTGGCGCTGTGCCCCGACATCGTCTTCCAGGGCACCGAGAGCCTGACCGACTACGCGCAGGAACTCATCGACGAGGACTGCTGGTCGTTCTGGTGGGACTGACCACCGGCGGCCGACCTCCGTGCCTGCCTGCTGCGCGCCGTGCAGTGGTTGCCGCGTCCTCGGTGTACCGCCCGTGTCGTCCTCACGGCGGGCGCGCAGTGCGCGGATCGCCCGGTCGTACTCCCGAGCGCGGATCAACTCGGTGGACGTCCGAGCGGGTCAGGTGGCACGCTCCGCTGCGTGAACGCGATTCGGGCCCTGGCCGAGTTCGGCTCCACCGCAGCCATCGGCCCGCTGCGTTGCGGCGCGGTGCTCGGCGACATCGCGGTGGCGCTCGGACCGCCGTGGGACATCGGTCGGGTGAGCAAGCGGCGGCGCTGGCCCCATCTGTTCTCGTACGGAGACGCCGAGCTCTGTGTGTGCCGCTGCCGCCGGGTCACGTCGATCAGCGTGCAGACCTGGCGGGACACCGTCGACCTTCCCGGCCCGGGGACAAGGACATCCGTCACATCCCCAGGGCCTTTCATGCACACGCAGGTCACGGCCGAACTCGGCGCGGCCGGTTGCCGCTTCAGCCCCGTGACGTTCCACCAGCCGCCCGGGCAGCTGGCCCTGCAGGTCGAGTCGACGGGCGTCACCTTCACCTTTCGGACCGGGGCCGGCCCCGAGCCCCTCCTGGACAGCGCCGCCCACTGGATCGGCACCCACGAGTGCGTACCCCCGGAGACCGACGCGCCGGACGACGGCTTCGGCACGTGATCGAGCCCGGCCGACAACGGGCCCAAACAGACGAAGGAGTCTCACCGATGCGGATCTCCGGCTGGATCGATCTCGACGGCCACCCCCGGGGAGTGCCGCTGCGGACGCACGACTACCCGCGCTGGCTCCGCGCATGGCTGCGCATCCCGCTCGTCGACCGGTTCGCCCACCCGCACGTCGTACGCATCAACGCCACGCTCCCCCCGGACCGCGCCGTCATGGCCGCAGCATTCAGCTACCACCCCACGCGAAAGCCGGCCAAACGGCGAACGCTCTACCGCAACCGCCTCATCCGGCGCCCCGATCAGCCGCAGTGACCTGAAGGACCGGCCCGTGTCCGTCCGGGGTTTGCGCAGACGGGTCGGGGAGGAGTACCTCCACTCGTCAGGATCAGGTGGGATCCGGTGGCTGTTGCCGCACCGGCGCACGACGATGCGGTGCTGCCGGTGTTCGAGTCGGACTTCGTCGACGCCGGTGAGTACCGACCGCTACCGACCGGGCGTGCCTGGAGCCGACGTTCGAGGCAGCCGACCTGATGCGTGAGTTCCGCCGGGCGAAGGGCCGGCAGGGCTCCGCGGGCCGGTGCCGAGGCACCCGATCCGGCGGTCAGACCGGGGCGCCCGGCGTGAGCTTCCCGGCATCGCCTGCCCGCCGGAGCAGTGCGGACGTGAACAGGCCCTGGTACGGCTCGAACTGGAACTGCAGCGGTGGAGCCATGTCCCCGAAGGACTCGCCGAACGCGCGCGGCGACCGTGCCGGTCCCAGCAGCACCCGGTCCGCGGTGGCGTCGCCCGCAAGGCCGGGCGCCAGGGCCGCGCACCCCCGAACGCCCGCATGCGGGTCGGTCAGCCAGGCGTGCGTGTCGCCGCCGAGGTGGCCGACGGCGATCAGGACCGTCGCCCGCTCGTGCGGGGAAACGGCGGCCCGGGCCATCGACGTCAACTGCTCCAGCAGCGCCGGACGCTGCGCCGAGGCCGAGGGATGGCGGGCCAGCGATCCGACGGCCGCGGCGGCACAGGTCCTGCGCCCGGCACGTTCCGACGCGAGGTGCGGCAGCGTTCGCCGCAGGAGCGCGGGAGCCAGGTCGAAGCAGGCGAGCGCCGCCTGATCGAGGACGAGTCCGCCCAGGCCCGTGCCGTCCTGCCACATCCGGGCCCGGCCGTCGGCATCGGCCGACAGGTAGTCTTCGGTCCAGGCCCGCAGCTGCGGTGCGCGGTCCCCGACCCGAGTACGGATCTCCTCGGCCCGGTCGCCGAGGTCGGCGGCGATGCCGACCGCGTACAGGTAGGCGAGCATGGCGTCCCGCAGCGAGGGATCGTCGGGCCCCGGCGGCGGATCGTCCAGGAGATCGGCGACAAGCAGCGCGGTGGGCGCCGTGGCGGGCCAGGCCCGGCCCTCGCGGCGCAGCGTCGCCGACCACAGGTGCGTGTACCCGTCGACGAAAGCCTTCGCATCGTCGCCGAGGAGAGCTGCCAGGTGCCGCGGCGTGTCGCAGGCGGGCCCCGAGGCGTGGAACAGTGCGGACCAGTCCACGCCGTCCGTATGATCGACCACAACGGGGATGATGCCACGACACTCCGACAGGACCGCACCGACCCGGCCATGATCGTTCGCCGCGGGACGGCACCGCCTGGGATCCGGTTCGATCTCCGGCCGGAACCACGGGCGGACAATTCCGTGCCGCCCGGCCCCGTTCACCGCCTCGCCGAGCGCCAGGCGGAGGCCCGGTTCGTCGGTGATGTACCGGCCGTCGAGTTCGCAGCCGTGACCGGCCGGCTTCCGGGCCCGCTCCCGGCGGGCAAGCAGGCCGACCGTCGTCGCCCCGTTCGGGTGCCGTTGCCCGGGCAGTGTCCGGGGGACTCGTCAAGGCGGTACCGTGGGATCCCAGTTGCGACGGCCAGGGTTGGAGAGGCAATGAGTGACGAGCCGTGGACCATCGAGCGGATCAGTCGGGCTCTGGGCACACCTGTTCTCACGGCCCGGTTCCTCGGCGAGATCAACCGTGCGCCGGCCGGTGACCTCCTCACGGTCTTCGCCCACTGGCAGGCCGTGGCCGAGAGCCTCCAGGACGGCGCGCGGCGCGGCCGGGACCTCGCGGCCCGGGCCGGAGAACCCGACGGCGGCGAGTGGGCCGACATCACGGACACGGTGAAGGCGGACGCCGAACGGATCCGCCACCGGGCAGCCTGACACCCTCCCTCTCCCCTGCCCCACCCGCGGAGCAAGCCTGTCGGGCGGTCCGGCTAGGGTCTTGGGCATGTCCTACAGGCTCCGGATCACCGCCGACCAGCAGCGCGTCTGGGACTCCCTTCCCCCGCGGGCCGGTGAGGAACTCACGCTCGCTCTCGCACGGGTCTGCGACGATCCGATCGCCACCACCCTCCCCTACGACGGCGACGAGGACGGGGTCCTGCGCGAGATCGTCCTGCCCTCCCTGGTCGTCGTCCTGCTCCTCGTCGACGCCACCAGGAACCTGCACATCATGCAGATCACCTACCTCGGCTGACAGACAGGCTCCTGCCGTACCGCACGAGGGGGGCCGAGCCCACGTGCCGGCGGCCCCGTGGGACGGGCGGTTCACGCGAAGGCCGCTGACGGTCCGTCATGGCGGTCGGTTCCTTCGCGCGTACAGGGCCCCGGCCGCCCTGGTGGGCGGAGCACCGGACCGGGAACCCCGATCCGTGACGGACGTTGACGGCCGCCCGACGTCCGGGGCAGCGCCGACGGGCGCAGGCGGGCGGAGGCCGTCCGGGCACTACGCTGCACGCATGATCGAGCATTCGAACGTACGCCTCGCCGACCTCCTCGACCGCCGTACGGACGGGCACGAGCCCGCACCGGAGGCGGTACTCGCCGCACTGTTCGGGGGCGGGGTGTTCGTTCCCGTCACCGGCACCGGGTCGGTGATGTTCCTCCCCGACGACGAACAGCCGCCCACACTGCTCGGGTTCACCGACGCTGCGCTCGGAACGCAACTGCTGCCGACGGCCGCCGGGATGGTGCACTGCGACGCGGCACGGCTGAGGGACATCCTGGAGAAGACCGGCGTCGCCGTGCTCGGGGTCCGCTCCGGAAACGGGCAGGCGATCTTTCCCGAGCAGGTGCTGCGGGACTGGGCAACCCACGGGCCCGGGGCGGAGATGAAGCTCGAACGGTCCATCGACCCGGTGGCGGTCGCCCTGCGCGACGCGCTGGTTCGGCGGGTCCGCGAGTTCCCCGCCGTCCGCTCGGTCTGGGTGGCTCAGGTCCGGTGGCAGGCCAGCGGCGAGGAACACCTGATGCTGCACGTCGCCGTGGACGAGGACCTGCCCTCGGCCTCCGCCGACCGCCTGATGCAGATCCTGCTCAGCGAGGAGGTGAAGCTCGGCCAGAGGGGTCCGAAGATCGGGATGCTCGCCCTGAACACCACCAGCCATGCCGACACCATCGCCCAACTGGACCGCCAGGGCCTGGACACGGTGCGCCACGACATGGAGTCGGGCCGGATCCAGGTGATCTCCCGCGAGTTCGACGACCCGTCGGTGACCCCGGCGAACGGCACCGTGCCACCGCCCCGGGCCAAACGCCGCTGGTTCGGCCGATCCTGATCCGCTACGACAAAACCCCTGCAAGCTACCTCGCCGGCCTCCACCTCCGAGCCCCAATGATCTGGATCGAAGATCTCACCCGGCCCATCCGTTGATCACGCCTCAATACGGTTCCTAGAACAGCGCCGTCACGCTCTGCTGGATCGCCGCTACGTCTGCCGCGACCGCGGCCGTCGCGTGGACACCGGGGGCGATGAAGCCGAGCCATCGCAGGAGCGTGTTGCGGCGAGGCTCATCCTGGGCGAGTTCCGAGTCGACCCGCTCCACAGCCTCGACAAGCTCCGCCCCGTCCTCGTACTGGTCCTCGTTCTGGCGGAGTCGGTCCAGCAGCAGGCCCACCGCGGTGCGCAGTTCTGCAACGGCCTCCTTGTGCTCGGACGGCGCCAGAGGGCCGGCCGCCGTGGAGTGGCCCACGGCGACCATGCTCCCCTCGATCCGCACGTCCCGGCCCGCCTGGATGCCGCTGACGCTACTTGCCCCATGACCAGACATTGCGTCACCTTTGTTTCACGGGCTGCGGATTATTCCATTGCGGGCCGCCCCCGGCTCGAATGCTGGAACGGTTGACAGAAATATCACGCCCCGCGAACAAACCTGAGTTGTAAATGGTCAACTGCCGCTGGATCAGGTCGCTGGAGTCGATGTTGTGATCCTCCATGAACTCCACCAGGGCGTCCAGCACACGATGTTCGATCGTCTTGGCGTACAGCTCCCGGTCCAGCATCTGGAAATAGCGGTAGTAGAGCTGGTCGCTTGCCGCCTCCCTCAGGCTGAATTCCGAACCGTAGTTGAATTGACGCAAGCGGATCAAGCGCTCCTGGCGGAGCTGCTGATGCTGCTCGGAAACCGGCGAGAAGATGGCTTCGATGATGGAAAATGGGGAACCGATCAGCAGGATCGGTGTGCGCAGGCCCGCTTGTCCGACCAGTCCGCACCACTGTCGGAAGGTGGGGGCATCCAACAGCGAGTCCACGGCCCGGTACTGCTCACGCACGGGCGCAAGCAGACAGCTACTGCCCTCGATGAAAGCAATTTCGCGGCCGGGCAGCAGTGCGCACCTCAGAAAAAGGGTGTTGACCAGCTCGCCGCTCCACCCGGTTGCACGGATCGCCAGATAGGGCCGTGCCCGGCCGTTCCCGTCCTCACGCAGCCCGCGCAGAAGGGCCTCCGAGACCTGCGCCCCCGGCGGTCCGGCGGGGTTGCGGAGCACTTCGGCACGCGTACGGTCGTCGATTCCGAGTGGCAGGTCCGCCCCGTTGACCAGTAGCACGTCGCCGATGTCCATGCCGGGCAGATGGAGGGCCCCGACACGGGAAGATATATGCCCGTAAAGCTCGTGAATCGTAAACGGAATGACCTGCTTTCCCCTCTCGGGGCGCGCCGTGTTCAGAGCGAACGACCACGCGCTGTATGCGCCACCGTGCCCGACGAAGGGCGCAAAGCGCGAGGAGACCACGACGTTGCCCCGGTCGCGGAGTTCGATTGCTTCGAGGCGCGCGGCATCCTGGGCGTTGGGAGGCCGGGGGGCATGGTGCGGGTCGAAGTTGTCCCGCTTCAGCTGCCTGGAGACGATTCCGTAGTGGACCGAGATTAATTCGAAGGCCACTATCGCCCAGGCCACAAGAAAGCCCAGGATCAGGGATCCACCGAAAGTGAACGGTAGAGTGATCAGTATGACGA
Organism: Kitasatospora sp. NE20-6; assembly: GCF_045862635.1. Taxonomy (NCBI): domain Bacteria; kingdom Bacillati; phylum Actinomycetota; class Actinomycetes; order Kitasatosporales; family Streptomycetaceae; genus Kitasatospora; species Kitasatospora sp. NE20-6. The sequence continues at coordinate 2,085 of NZ_BPRL01000065.1, read as the reverse complement.
GCAGAAGGAGTACGAGTACGGCGTCCCGGCGCTTCTGCCGCCTGCGGGCGGCCAAGGCGTGCCGCAGAACGCAGCCGAGATCCACGCCGGGCGAGGATGCCGCGGCGCGACGCGGCTCGTTCACGATCTGATTCACGGCCTTGCGGGCGAGCGCGATATCGGTGTGCATAGCGGCGCACAGGTACCGGGTGACGTCGTAGCGCGTGGGTGGAGGAGGAGCGGGCGGGCCACCGCGTGGCGCGCTCTCAGGTGGGTCGACAGGCAGATTCATTGTTACTGCCTCTGTATTTTCCCGGCAATGACGCCGGCTACGGGCCGAAGAGGATAGGGAGACGGCCTTGGGCAGCTTCGGCGGCTGTCCCTGCAGAGCAGTGGTCGCGAGCCGCTCAGGCGATCTGGTGGTCCGGTGAGCGAACATACCGCAAGAGATTGACATCCGTCCCGTCCACGAAGAGGGGGCGGACGATGAGCGCAGGCTTGTCGTACACCTGCGACGCCCCTCATTTTACTCCGCACGAGATCGAATGCATCAGAAAACTGTCGCTCTGTCACTGAGCGTTTCGCCCCCGTGAAAGGCTCGGGCATGACGGATGGTTACGGAATCCCGCCGGGGCGCGTGCCGGCCGGAGCGAACCCGCCACGACCCTCGTTGCCCGCCCCGACTCTGGACCGTGTCTGAAGCCGTGGCAAAGTCCGGGTGTGCGGCCGGTCGAGTCCCGGTTGATGGCCCCCAGAACTGGCTCGTGCAAGATTTTTCGGGATGCGGTGACGGAGTGTTTCCGGGTCAGGCGAGCAGGACGCGGTGACGCAGGAGACGGCGCCCGGCCCGGCCGAACATCCGGCGCTTCAGCACCTCGATCCGGTTGACGTGCCCTCGACGGCGCCCGAGCTCCAGGGCCGGGTCAGACCGGCCCGAACAGCATCGAGGTCACGGGCCGGGCCGTCGGCGAAGCCACACCAACCGTGGCTACCCGACCCCGCACGAGACCCACCTACGACACGGCCTCGCCGCGCAAGAACGAGTGTCCGAGACCACGGGGAAACGTCGTCCTTCCGGCTCTCGTATCCTCACGGGATGACGACCGAAGAAGGAACCCACCCCACTGTTCTCGTCCAGGTGGGCCACCGCCGAGCCCAGATCGACGAACAGCTCGCGCCGGCGATCGAAGCCTGCTGGCACAGCGGATTCGAGACCTTCACCTGTTGCCAGGATCTGGGCGAGAGCAACACGAGCTGGGTGGAGAAACTGCCGCACATGGCCGAATACGTGGAGTCCCGCCGTGGCTGGATGCTCATCGACTTCCCGATCGACAGCGGCCTCGCCTTCCTCTCGGCCGTCGCGAACGCCGGCCCACGGGACGCCTTCTACGTCCGGATGACCCACTGGGCCGCTCCCGAGGCATGGGACGTCAAGGTCAAGCCCATGGACGCCGCGATGTTCCGTGAGGAGTCGGCATCGCAGTTCGGCTTGCGGCTCCTTCAGGTGAGCTTCCCCGCCCACGACCTGCCGGAGCTGACTCGGCGCCTCCGTGAGCACGCTGCAGGTCGACGCGTGGAGCCCGCGCCGGTCGACTGGAGCACCGTCGGCCGCTGAAGCGCAGCGTCGGCGCACGTCGTTCACCGCGCTCTCGGCTCTTCACCCTACGGTCGATGGACACACCGCGTTGCCGCCCGGACCAGTCAATCGTCGGTGGCAAACGGTCAAGGTCCCATGGCAGAAGGCAGTCGGTGCCGACGACCGTGAACCCGCCAGGGCTGTCCCGTCTCACTCGATCTGGTCCCGGTCTCGAATGATCTGGTCCGATTCACTCGGCGTCTCAGATGATCGGGTCCGTATGGAACGTGCCGTCTGGACTGACCACCGCCCGGGTGGCCGCGCTGTTGTCAGCGGGCGAACTTTTCGATGGCCGCCGGCGTGACAGGGGTGAAGAAGTTGACGAGGTTGCCGTCGGGGTCGCGGAGCAGGAGCGACCGGTTGCCCCAGGGCATCGTGGTGGGCTCGGTCACGAAGTCGGCGACGAGATCGGCCAGGTTCCGGTACACGCCGTCCACGTCGGCGACGAGGAATTCGATGATCACGGTGTT
>NZ_BPRL01000064.1:0-69514 GCF_045862635.1 Kitasatospora sp. NE20-6 | reverse complement strand
CCGGAGTCCCTCCCGTCACGATCCGCGGCCGGACAGGGGCCGCAGGGTCGGGCGGGACTCGGCGTGGAGCCGCACCCGGCGGGACAGGTGCCGGTGCGGCTTCGACTCGGCCAAAGCTGCCAGAGCGCCCGCCCGCCGCCAAGACCCCCCTGCTACGACCCGCCGTCGTAGCACGGCCCCGGCGGTGCGCCCGGGAATGCGCCCCGCCGCCGCACCCCCGCGCCGGTGGCCAGGCGCCGGCCGATGCCGCCCGACCTGCGAGGACGTGCCGCTGCGGAGATGTGCCGCGCGCTGCGGGCGGCCGCCGCCGAACCGCCCGTGCGCTGCTACGACCCGCCGTCGTGGAGGGGTCGTTCGTGTGAGGACCCTCACCGGGAGCCCCTGCCCGCCCGTCACCCGGTGAACTCCGGCCACCACGTGCGGTCGCGGCCGCCGGCCCCGAATGCGACCGCCGCCACACTGCCGCAGGCCGGGCCGCGGCCGAAAAGCGCTGGCGCGGACGCCCGTTCCCCGGCAGGCTCCGCGCGATGAACGACGCGACCGACGACGCGAAGCCCGACGGGCCGCCCGCCCCGGACTCCGGCCCCGCCCCGGACTCCGGCCCCGCCCCGGATCCCGGCCCCGCCTACGCACGGGTCTCCACCCTCCGCGGGCTGCTGCAGCGCGGCCGCGGCCTCGGAGCCGCGACCGCGCCCCACGAGCCCGGAGCCGCCGCGCTGGTGCACGAGATGATCCGGCAGGACTGGAGCTGGCACCCCCTCGTCGACGAGCGCCACCTCTACCTGGCCCGGCTGGTCCGCGACCTCGGCCTGCCGACCGGCCCGATCGCCGACCTGCTCACCGGCGACGCGGACGCCTGCGAGCAGGCCACCGGGGTGCTGGAACTGCTCGCCCTCTCCGGTTCCCTCCCGGCCCGCGAGGCGCTGCGGACGTACATCGGGGAGGGCGAGCACTGGGTGGACGTCCTCGAATCCGTCGCGTCCCGCTGGCCGGCCGCCTGGTGGGACGACCTCGCGGGGACGGCGCGGGCCCGGCTCACCGGTGGGGAACCGCTGCTCCGCCGCTCCGAACCGTGGGTCCGCTGGGGCCTTCCCGCGGCGGAGCCCGCACCGCCTTCGCGGCCGCGGGCGCGCGCCGTCGAGGTGGAGGCGAGCAGCCGACGCCTCCTGACCGTGCTGGCCGACCCGGCGGCCGACCCCGCCGCGAGGACGGCCGCCCTCGGCCTGCTGGCCGGCCGCCCGGGCGAGCCGGACCTCCTGCCGCTCGTGCCCTCGCTGGGCTCGGCGGACGGCGAACACCCGCTGTCGGGGCTGCCGCGCGCGGTCTCCCGGCTGGGAGCCCTCGCGGTGCCCGCCGCCCGCGCGTGGGCGGCCGACGGCCGGCCCTGGCTGGCCCGGATCGGCCTCACCGCGCTCACCCGGCACGGCGGGACGCGCGACCTGCCCGTCCTGGTGGCGGCCCTGGAGGCGGACTGGCGGGAGCGGGCCTGGTGCGGCCCCGCCGACCTGGCCGCGGGCCTGGCCCGGTTCGGCCCGGCCGCGGCGGAGGCCGTCCCCACGCTGCGCCGGTTCTGGCTGCGCACCCCGCACTCGTACGAGCGCCCCGCCTACCTGCGGGCACTCGCCGTGATCGACCCCTCCGGGCTGGACGAGGCGCACACCGAGTCGCTGTGGGACTGCCAGGCTGACGCCCGTCTGCTCGGCATCGCCGAGGCCCCCGACCTGCCGCACGTACGGGAGCAGGTCGCCGCTCTGCGCGACGACCCGATGGAGGAGCCCGGGGTGCGGGCCGCCGCGGCGCGCCGCGGCGCCGGCGCCGGGGGGTGAGGACGCGGCCCTCCTCCCCACCCCCCGGCGCGGCCCGTCACCCGTTGCGTGCCGCCTCCGGACCGGTGATCCGCCGCAGCACGGGCAGCGTGGAGGCGATGATCCCGAGCGAGGCGGCCAGTGCGAGCCCGCTCAGCGCGTAGAAGGAGAGACCCGGCAGCACGAGGTCGTAGTGCATCTGCGAGGTGAGGAACATCTGCGCCGCGAGGAATCCCGTGCCCGTCGCGACCGTCGCCGCGACCAGCAGCGGCAGCGCGCTCTCCAGGGCGATCACCCGCTGCAGCAGGCCGAGCGGCGCGCCGGTCAGCCGCAGCATCGCGAACGGCCGCCGCCGGTCGGACAGCCCCGCGACCACGCCGACCGCGAGGCTGCACCCGGCGATGGGCAGGGTGGTGAGCAGCACCACGTCGGCGAGCCGCCGCCAGCCCGCCATCTCCTGCTGCTGGGACGATCCCCGGTCGCCGACCGTCCGGGCCTGCTGGGCGGGGAAGGCGCGGGTGAGCACGGTGCGGGTGCGTTCCAGGGCGGCCGTCGACCCGTCGGTGGTCGCGTACACCAGCTGCACGGGCAGCCGGGCGAGGCTCTCCGGGGCGATCGCGGCGGCTGGCCACTCCACGTCCGTCTTCGCCTGCAGGTCGAGGAACTCGTACAGCGGCACGGCCGCGACGCCCGCCCCGGCCGGGCAGTGGCCGACGACGGGGATCTGCGCGAGGTCCGAGCAGAGCACCAGCCCGGGGGCCCAGCGGCGGGCCGGGTCGGCCTCGATCCCGATCCGGTCGGGGTTGGCGTGGACGACGGCCAGGCCCCGGGCGCCGGGCACGGCCCGGAGGTCGGCCAGGACCCGTTCCGGCACCGAGTCGGCCATCGGCGGTTCGTCGAGCAGCGCGCCGTGCTCCACGGCGGCGCGGGTCAGCGGATCACCCGAGAGCCCGCCGCGGTTGACGTCGATGGTGCCGATGATGCCGACGGTGGCGCTGGTGACGAACAGGGCCAGCACGAGACCGCTGACGGCGCGGAAGCCGGCCTTCGGGTCGTCCGCGAGCCGCCGGACGGCGATCAGCGTGGCCGGCCGACGGGTCCGCAGGGCGACGGCCCGGGCGGCGGCCATGGTGAGCCACGGCCCGGCGACCACCAGTCCCAGCATGATCACCAGGAAGCCGGTGAGGTACGCGGCGGTCTGCCCGTCCGTCGTTTCGGGGCGGCGGCCGACGAACCAGGCCAGCTCGGCCAGGCCGGCCAGCAGCGGCACCAGCCGCCAGGCCTTCGGCGGCCGCGGCGTCACCCGGCGGCTGACGCCGAGCGGTGACACGACGACCCGGCGCAGGGCGAGCCTGGCGGCCACGGCGGCCGCCACCGGGACACCGGCGGCGACCGCCGCGATCTGCACGGCGGTGAGGGTCAGGTCGGTGGCGAAGAAGCGCTCACCGGTGAACGGCACGGTCGCCACGACGGGCCGGAGCGCGGCGAACACGGCGAAGCCGGCCGCCGTGCCGGCCGCGGCGGCCAGGGTCGACTCCACCGCGGAGATCACCGAGATCTGCCGGGGTGTCGCGCCGACCAGCCGCATCGCGGCGAACCGCTGCTCCCGCGTGGCCGCGGAGAGCCGGGTGGCGGTGCCGATGAACATCACCACCGGGAAGATCAGCGCACCGGCGACCACCGAGAGGATGAGCGTCATGGCGTCGCCGCGGACGCCGTGACCGGGGCAGTCCCGGCAGTCGGCGGGGAACGAGTCGGCGACGGCGGTGACCGGCCGTGCGTCCGGCATGGCGCGGAGCTGCTCCGGGGTGCGGCCGACGACGGCGAGCAGCGAGTCCGGGGACTGCAGTGCCGCGTCCCCCAGCACACCGGTCATCCTGCCGGGAAAGCGGTCCGCGAGCCGGTCCGCCGGAACCCCGCGGACGAGCGCGGCGAGCGCGGGGGAGGCGTAGTACTCCCCGGGCGACGGCGGCCGGGACATCCCGGGCGGGACGGGCGAGGTGGGGCCCGTCGCGGCGACGTCCACCTCGACGATCGACCGGCCGGCGTAGTAGTCGCCGTGCACCCGCCACAGGAGCGGGTCGACGTCGGCCGTCGCGGTGTTGCCCACCGAACCGCTGTTGAGCCACAGGACCCGGTCGTTGGCCTCGGCGACGGCGTTGATGCCGGCGAGCGTGGAGAGCAGCAGGCCGACGCCGATCGCCACGGCCGCCGCGATGACGACCAGGCGGGCCACCGCCTCCCGTCCGCCGCTGACGGCGAGGCGCAGCGCGAACCGGATCACGAGGCGAGCCGCTCGGTGCGCAGCGAGGTCGCCCGGCCGTCGCGCACGACCGCCTCGCGGTCGGCGAAGGCCGCGACCCGCGGCTCGTGGGTGACCAGGACGACGGTGGTGCCCTCCGCACGGGCGGCGGCGACCATCAGCTCCATCACCTGCTCGCCGGTGAGCGAGTCGAGGGCGCCCGTCGGCTCGTCCGCGAACAGCACCTGCGGGCGGGTGACGAGGCCGCGGGCGAGGGCGACGCGCTGCGCCTGGCCGCCCGACAGCTCGCCGGAGCGGCGGTGCTCCAGTCCGTCGAGGCCGAGCCGGGCGAACCACGGGCGGGCCTCGGCGAGGGCGGAGGTGCGGCGGGCGCCGCCGAGCAGCAGCGGCAGGGCGACGTTCTCCTCGGCGGTCAGCTCGGGGACGAGCTGGCCGAACTGGAAGACGAAGCCGAACCGGTCGCGGCGCAGGGCGCTGCGCCGGGCCTCGTCGAGGGTGTCGATCCGCAGACCGTCGACGTGCACCTCGCCCGCGTCCGGGACGAGGATGCCGGCCAGGCAGTGCAGGAGGGTCGACTTGCCGGAGCCGCTGGGGCCCATGACGGCGAGCATCTCGCCGGCGTCGACGGCGAGGTCGGCCCCGCGCAGGGCGGGCGTCTCGCCGAAGGAGAGTTCGAGGCCGCGGGCCTCGATGAGGGCGGTCACGGGCGCACCTCCTGCGCGAGCGCGTCGAGACGGGCGGCGGTCAGGTCGATCCACCGCAGGTCGGCCTCCAGGTGGAAGAGGCCGTGGTCGGCGAGCAGGGCGTCGACCAGCGCGCCGTTGCGTCGCAGTTCGGTGAGTTCGCGCATCCGCTGCATGTGCGCGGCGCGCTGGGTGTCGAGGTACTGCCCGGCGTCGCGTCCGAGCATCAGGGCCAGCACGACCTTGGTGAACAGCACGGTCTGCAGGTGGGGTTCGGCCGCGACGGGCTCGGTGAGCCAGGTCTCGAACTCCGTCACCCCGGCGTCGGTGATGACGTACCGCTTGCGTTCGGGCCCGTCGCCGGGCTCCGCGTCGGCGGCGACGACCTTGCCGTCGCGGGCGAGGCGTCCGAGCGTCGCGTAGACCTGGCCGTACGGCAGCGGTTTGCCCCGGCCGAAGAGGGCGTCGTAGTCGCGCTTGAGGTCGTAGCCGTGGCTGGGCTCGCGCTCCAGCAGGCCGAGAAGCGTCAGAGGAACACTCATGGGGACGACCGTACACCACGGGTATACACCCGGTGTATACATCGAGAGAATCCGGCCTGACCGGGTGAGCGGGCAGGCGGACGGTCGGGCAGGCGGACGGGCGGACGGGCGGACGGGCGGACGGGTGGCCTGGTGGTCGGACGGGCCGTCAGGCCCGCAGGGCGTGCAGCACGCTGTCGTGCCCGGCGTACACCTGCCGTCCGTCCGTGCCCAGTTGCCAGTAGCCGGCTCCGGGGGCGTAGTCCTGGAAGGTCCACCGGAGCTCGCCGGTGGCGGCGTCGACCGCGGCGATGCCGCCCGTCCGCGGGCCGGGCACGAACAGCGTGCCGCCGGCGAGGACGGGCCGGCAGCGGGCGTCCGGCCGGAAGGGCAGCCGGCACGACCACACCTCGCTGCCGTCGCCGGCCGCGTGACGGGTCACCACCCCGTCGTCCCGCGGCACGAACAGCAGCCCGTCCGCCGCCAGCGGCCGAAGGCGGCGCCAGGCGTCGCGGGCCGGCGGCAGCGACCACGCCTCGCCGCCGTCGGACAGCCGCACCGCCCGCAGGCCGGAGCCGCGCTGCGCGACGTACACCCGCGCCGCGTCGGTCTCCATCCGGCGCAGCGCCTGGTCGGCGGCGACCAGCCACCGGCGCGAGCCGTCCGCGGCGTCCAGCGCCACCAGTTCGTCGCGGCTGCTGCGCGCCAGCAGCAGCCCGCCGGGGGCCGGCTGCAGGTCGAGCAGCTGCCCGCCGCCCTCCCCGGCCGGGCGCACCCAGCCGGTCGTGCCCGGGCCGGTGCCGAGCCCGAACACCAGCGACCCCGCGGAGCTGCCGGACGCCGCCCGGCCGTACGCGGTGCCGTCCGCCCAGCCGTCCAGGACGAACGCGGCCGATCGGCCCAGGAGTCCGGTCGCGGTGGCCTCCCGGTCGCCCACGCCGTCGGTGAGGCGGTAGCCGCGGACGGCCGTCGCCGTCGCGGTGTACACGCGTTCGTCGCCGGGGAGCAGCCGGCCGGGGCCCGGTGTCCCGCCGGTCGGCCCGGGGGCGGGGCGGCCGGCCTCGGGGAGACGGACCGTGTGCCGGACGGAGCCGGTCGCCGGATCGAGCAGGAGCAGCGCGGCAGCGGTGACGTAGGCGGCGCCCGGCAGGGTGCCGGCCAGCCGCTCGGGGGTCTGCGGTCCGGGGCCGTCGACGGTCCACACCGGTGCAGGGCCGGAGAAGAGGCGCGGCTCGCGCGGCGGCCGGCCGTCACGGGTGAGCCGCCATGCCGCCGCACCGCCGATCAGGGCCGCTGCGGCGCCGAGCAGCACCCGGCGCCGGCCCGGGGCGGCGGGCGGCTCGTGGAGCTCCTCGCCGGCCGCCGGGGTGGAGGCCGGCCACGCGTCGCCGGGCGAAGGGTCGAGTGCTGTGCCGCCCGCCGGGCCGTCGGACCATTCGGACACGGACGTCCCCTTCCCCGCGCGGCCCCGGCCGGGCCGTCCCCGCCGGGAGGATAGCCGCAGCACCCGGGCCGGGAACCCGCGGGGGACCGGGCCCGGTCGGAGAGCGGGGCCGAGCCGTGGAGCGGTACCGGGCCGTGGGGCGGTACCGAGCCGTGGGGCGGTACCGGGCCCGGTGCCGGACGGCTCAGGGCTGCCCGGCGCCGCCCTTGCGCTCGACCAGCTCGTAGAGCTCCCCGTCGGGCGCCCGGAAGTGCAGGTAGCGGTCGCGCGCGTTCTCACCGACCGGACCGGCCTCGACGCCGGCCTCCCGCAGGGCCTGCGCGGCGGCGTCGAGGTCGTCCACCAGGAAGCCGACCGACCGTGCCGTGTCGCCCATCCCGCCCGGGGACGCCACCGCGAACACGGACCCGTCGGGCAGGTCGAACAGGTCGGCCTCGACCCCCTCCACCGTGCTGACGGGCAGGGCCAGCGTGTCACGGAGGAAGCGGGCCATCTCCGGGCGGTGAGGTGTCGAGGAGCCGGCGAAGGTCAGGCCGAGGATGCGCATGGCGCCCATGCTGCCGCAGCGCCGGAGCCGGCGTCCCGCCGGGTGCGGCAGCGGGTGCGGGGGTGGGGGTGTGGGAGGTGGGGTGCGGCAGCGGGTGCGTACCGGCGAGGGTCAGCGTGTCCGCAGCCGTCGGCGGGTCCTGCCGACCAGCCTGTGGACGGCCCGCCGCACCGGCTGCCGCACCGGCTTCCGCCTCGATCGGCGAGGCCCGGCCCCGGCTCCTGCCCCTGCTGCCGCCGGGCCCGCCGCCGGGCGCCGACCGCCCCGGCCCGTGACCGCCGCGGCGCCCGCGAGCACCACCGCGGTCCCCGCTGCGGCGCCCGCCGCCCACCAGGCCGCGCCGATCCCGTCGTCGTCGGCGGGCAGCGGGGTGGCCCGGGGGAGTCCGTCCGGCTCCGCCGCGGCCGGCTGCGCGCCGTCCGGTGCCAGCACGCCGACCGGCCGGACCCGGCCGGCCGCGGCGAATCCCCAGTCGAGCAGCAGGGCGGCCTCGTCGTAGACCGTGCCGGAGGATTCCGGGTGCATCACCGTGACGAGCAGCGTGCGGCCGTCGCGCACGGCGGCGCCGGTGAAGGTCGCGCCCGCGTTGGTGGTGTAGCCGTTCTTCACACCGATCAGGCCGGGGTAACTGCCGAGCAGTTTGTCGGTGTTGGCGATCGCATAGCTGCTGCGCACCCCGGTGGCGAGGTCGACCGCGCCGGGGAAGTCCGCGGTGCGCGTGGCGCAGTAGCTGCGGAAGTCCGGGTCGCGCAGCCCGGCGCGGGCGAACAGCGTCAGGTCGTACGCCGAGGAGACCTGGCCGTCCTCGTCGTAGCCGTCCGGCGTGACCACGTGGGTGTCGAGGGCCTGCAGTGCCTCCGCGCGGGCCTGCATCTGCGTGACGGTCCGGGCTATGCCCCCGTTCATCCGGGCGAGGACGTGCACGGCGTCGTTGCCGGAGCTGAGGAACACGCCGCGCCACAGGTCCTGGACCTGGTAGCCCAGACCCTCCTTGACCCCGACGAGGCTGCTGCCCTCGCCGATGCCGGCGAGGTCGGCCGTGGTGACCCGGTGCACCAGCGACCGGTCGAACTTCGGCAGCAGGGTGTCGGCGAAGAGCATCTTCAGGGTGCTGGCGGGCGGCAGCGGCAGATGCGCGTTCTGCGCGGCGAGCACGTCGCCCGTGGTGGCGTCGGCCACCAGCCAGGCCAACGCGGTGAGTTCGGACGGCAGGGCCGGAGCGCCCGCCAGAGGGTCGGCCTGGACGCCGGAGCGTCCCAGCCGGGGGCCGCCGACGGGGGAGGCCGCGCCCTGCGGGCGGCCCGTGGCGGCGGCGGGGACGGTAGGGGCGAGCAGCGGCCCCACACCTATCGCGGTGGCCGACACCAGGCATATGAAGTGACATGACAAGCGCACGCTGCGACCGTACCCGCGGCCTCCTCCGGCCCGCCGCCGTACTGCGCCGTCCGGGAACGTCCGCCCCGCGGACGGGAGCGGCCTGCCCCGGCGGGGCGGGTTCCTCGACGCCCGCCGGCCCGGACGTGGTCCTGATGCGGCCCGGACGTGGTCCGGATGCGGTCCGGAGGGGATCGCGGGAGGGTGGTGTCGGTGTGTGTCCACCCGTCGAGTCCCTGGAGTTCACCGTCATGACTGCGCGGCCCCTGGCTCAGATCGGCGTCACCGGATTGGCCGTCATGGGCCGCAACCTGGCGCGCAACTTCGCGAGACACGGCTACCGCGTCGCGGTGCACAACCGGACCGCGTCGCGCACCTCCGCGCTCGTCGAGGAGTTCGGCGAGGAGGGCGCGTTCGTCCCGGCGGGGTCGGTGGAGGAGTTCGTGGCGGCACTCGAACGGCCCCGGCGCCTCGTGATCATGGTCAAGGCGGGTGCGCCCACCGACGCGGTCATCGAGGAACTGGTGCCGCTGCTCGACGAGGGCGACATCGTCGTGGACGGCGGCAACGCGCACTTCCTCGACACCCGCCGGCGCGAACAGGCCCTGCGCGAGCGCGGACTCCACTTCGTCGGCGCCGGCATCTCCGGCGGCGAACAGGGTGCCCTCGAAGGCCCCAGCATCATGCCCGGCGGCACCGACGAGGCCTACCGGGTGCTGGGCCCGCTGCTGGAGGACATCGCGGCCGAGGTCGACGGCGAGCCCTGCTGCACCCACGTCGGGCCGGACGGCGCCGGACACTTCGTGAAGATGGTGCACAACGGCATCGAGTACGCCGACATGCAGCTCATCGCGGAGGCGTACGACCTGCTGCGGCACGCCGGCGGGCGGCAGCCCCGTGAGATCGCCGGCATCTTCCGGGAGTGGAACGGCGGCCGGCTGGAGTCGTACCTCGTCGGGATCACCGCGGAGATCCTCGCGCACACCGACGCGGACACCGGAGAGCCCTTCGTCGACATCGTGCTCGACCGGGCCGAGCAGAAGGGCACCGGGCGGTGGACGGTGCAGACCGCACTCGAACTCGGCGTGCCGGTGAGCGGCATCGCCGAGGCGGTGTTCGCCCGCTCCCTCTCCGGGCACGCCGCACTCCGCGCCGCCGCCGCGGACCTGCCCGGCCCCACGGAGACCTGGCTCGACAGCGCCGCCGCCGACCGGTTCGCCGAGGACGTCGAGCAGGCGCTGTACGCGTCGAAGATCGTCGCGTATGCCCAGGGGTTCCAGCAGATCCAGGCCGGCAGCGAGGAGTACGGCTGGGGCGTCGACCCCGGCGCCATGGCCACGATCTGGCGGGGCGGCTGCATCATCCGGGCCCGCTTCCTCGACCGGATCAGGGCGGCGTACGAGGGCGGCGGCGAACTGCCCACGCTGCTCACCGACGACCACTTCCGGACGGCGCTCGACGGCGCCCAGTCGGCCTGGCGCCGGGTGGTGTCCACCGCCGCCCAGCTGGGCGTGCCCACCCCGGGCTTCTCCACCGCCCTCGGGTACTACGACGGCCTGCGGGCCCGGCGGCTGCCCGCGGCGCTCGTGCAGGGGCAGCGCGACTTCTTCGGCGCACACACGTACCGGCGCACCGACCGGGACGGGACCTTCCACACCCGCTGGGAGCTCGACGGCCGGCCCGAGGAGGAACGCTGAGCGGCGGCCGCCCGCCGCGGCCCGTGCGGGCAGGTCCCGGCCGGTCCGCCGGGCCGCCGTCAGCTGACCGGCACCACGTCAGCTGACCGGCACCAGCAGCACCGGGTCGCTCGTCGGCTGCGGGGAGCCGCCGGCCGGTTCGAGGGTGACGCCGATGCCGGTGGCCTGCCCGAGCGGGCCTTCCAGCAGCCGGGCGCCCTGGGCGGACGCCATCAGCCCCGCGGGACGGAAGGCGCCGCCGTCGGCGAACCACAGCTCGTACGTCGTGCCCGACGGCAGCGGCGGCAGGCCGGTCGTGAGGAAACCCGCCTGGTTGCGGCTCTCCGACCAGACGGCGGTGCCGGTGCCCTCGCCGTCGGCGGCCGTCGTGGTCGCCGTGCGGGCGTCCGGGGCCGTCAGCAGGGCGCTGAACCGGTCGAGCTCGGTGTGCAGGCGGCCGGCCTCCGCCCGGCTCTGCCGGGCCTCGTCGTGCTGCTGGACGGCCACCCCGCCGAGCACGGCCGCCGCCGCCAGGCAGGCCGCCGGGGCGAGCCCGGTCCAGCGCCGGGGGTGCGCGAGCCGACGCCTCGCCGTTCCGGACGGTGCGGCCGCCCCGGCGGGCGGCAGCTGCCGGACGGTGCCGATCGCGGCCATCGCGCGTTCCTCCGCACCGGGCGGGACGGCGGACGCCTCGCAGGCGGCCAGCCGCGCCAGGGTGGCGGCGAACCCGTCGACCTCCCGCGCACACACCTCGCAGCCGGCGAGGTGCTCCTCGAAGGCCGGACGCTCCTCCGGCCGGAGGGCGTGCGCGGCGTAGGCGCCGCTGAGCGCGTGCAGGTCGGGGTCGTTCACGATCCCACCCCCAGGCAGTCGCGGAGGCGGATCAGCCCGTCGCGGATCCGGGTCTTGGTGGTGCTCAACGGCGCGTGCTGCAGTTCGGCCACCTGCTGGTACGTCAGCCCGCGGTAGTACGCCAGGGTCAGCGACTGCCGCTGCACCTCGGTCAGGGCCTTCAGGCAGTGCCGTACGCGCTCGCGCTCCAGGCTGTCCTGCACCTTCTCGGCGACCTCGTCGAAGGCCGTCGTGTGCTGGTGCGCCGCGGCGCGGGCCTCGCGCTCCGCCGAGGCCTGCGCCTGGCGGACCCGGTCGACCGCACGGTGGTGCGCCATCGTCAGCACCCAGGCGACCACCTCGCCGCGCTCCGGCCGGTAGCGCGCCGCCGCCTGCCACACCTGGAGCATCACCTCCTGCGCGACCTCCTCGGACTGCGCCGGGTCGCGCAGGATCCGGCGCACCAGGCCGAACACCTGACCGGCCACCGACCGGTACACCAGCCGGTAGGCGTCGTGGTCGCCGACGGCGACCTCGGCCATCAGCTCCCGGAGGCGGTGGTCGTCCGGCCGGTGGGCCGGTGCCGGGCAGGCATCGCTCATCGCGCGGCCCTCCGCGTACGGCCCCTGCGGGACGCCGGCGTGCGGTGCGCAGGTGCGGAGAACACGGGGACACCTCCTGGCGGTGTGCGGACGGGACGGCGGGAGGACCCCGCACCAGTAGTTCGAAGCCCGGCCCGCCGCGGACGGGACCGGCGCCGCAGCCGCTCGCGGGACATCCCGATCATCGCCGCTCGTCCGCGGCCCTGCCCGTCGTGTCGGTCGTGCAGCGGCCGGGGTGGGCCGGCCGGGGTGGGGCGGCCAGGTGCGGGGGGCGGTCCCCCCGGGGCCCCGGCGCGCCAGCTACCCTCGCACCATGCCGATGACCAGGACCGCCCCGTTGAGCGTCGACGCGATGATCGAAGACCTCCGGACGCTCGTCGAGACCGAGTCCCCGTCGCGTGACGCCGACGCCCTCACGGCATCGGCCAAGGTCGTCGCCGAGGTCGTCGAGAGCCGCCTCGGCGGGCAGGCCGTCCTCGTCGGGAGCGAGGCCGGGCCGCACGTCCACTGGTCGGGCGGCGGCGAGCCCAGGGTGCTCGTCCTCGGCCACCACGACACGGTCTTCCCGCTCGGCACCCTCGAACGCCGTCCGTTCGCGGTCGCGGACGGGCGTGCCACCGGCCCCGGCGTCTTCGACATGCTCGGCGGCCTGGTGCAGGCCGTGCACGGCCTCGCGACGCTCGACGACCTGACGGGCGTCGAGATCCTCGTCACCGCGGACGAGGAGGTCGGCTCCCGCACCTCCCGGGCACTGCTCGAAGAGCGGGCCCTCGCCTGCGGCGCCGTCCTCGTCCTCGAAGGCGCCGCCGACGGCGGCGCGCTCAAGACCGGCCGCAAGGGCTGCGGAACGTTCCAGGTCACCGTCACCGGGCGGGCGTCCCACGCGGGCCTCGAACCCGCGGCGGGCATCAACGCCCTGATCGAGGCGGCCCACCAGGTGCTGGACATCGCCGCGCTCGGCCGGCCCGACATCGGCACGACCGTCACCCCGACGGTCGCCTCCGCGGGCACGCTGGACAACGTCGTCCCCGCGGAGGCGACCGTCGTCGTCGACGTCCGGGTCGAGTCGGCGAGCGAGAAGGCGCGCATCGAAGCCGCGTTCGCGGCGCTGACCCCGCACCTCGACGGGGCGCAGATCGCCGTCGAGGGATCCGTCGGCCGGCCCCCGATGCCCGAGTCGGCGTCCACCGAGCTCTTCGCCGTGGCACGACGGCTGCTGCCCGGCCTCGAAGGTGTCGCGGTCGGCGGCGGGAGCGACGGCAACTTCACGGCCGCCCTCGGCGTGCCGACCCTCGACGGCCTCGGAGCGGTCGGCGGCGGCGCGCACGCCGACCACGAGTACCTGCTGGTCGACGCCATGGCCGAGCGGGCGAACCTGGTCGCCGGCCTCGTCCGGGCGATCCGGAACACCTAGGGCGGCCTGTCGTGCGGCCCGGACCCGTGGCGACCGGCCGAGGGGGCTAGACGACGCAGAATTCGTTGCCCTCGGGGTCCTGCAGAACGACGGCGTAGTGCTCCATCCCCGGCTCGTCCATGATCCGCAGCACGGTGGCCCCGGCCCCGGTGAGCCGTTCCACCTCGGCGGTGACCCGCTGCGTGCGAACCGTCAGCGGGATACCGCGCCCACCGCCCACCTTCAGGTCGAGGTGCACCCGGTTCTTGGTGACCTTCGGCTCGGGGACCTGCTGGAACCACACCCGCGGCCCCCGGCCCGCGGGGTCGACGATCGACTCCGGCGCCTCCCCGGCGCCCGCGGGCAGCTCCTCCTCGGGCACCCCCAGGTCGGCCCAGTACGCCCGCCACGTGGGGTGCCCGGCCGGCGGGGGCTCGGGGACGTACCGCAGGGCCTCGGCCCAGAAGCCCGCCAGTCTCCGCGGGTCGGCACAGTCGATCACCAGCTGCAGCGTCATCTCCATGCGCGGAGGATCCCATGCGGATCCGACAGGCGCGGGCCGCGTCCCTCCGCCCGGGCCGCCGGATCCGGGCTGCCGGAGGGCGGCGGTACCCGTGGGGTCCGGTGCGGTGAGGGGGTCACGCCGTCCGCTCGTCCCCGGTGAACAGGGCGACCAGGCCGTGGGGGGCGTCGGCGCCGAGCAGGGTCACCCCCGGCACCCGGTCCCACCGGTGCGCGGTCGGCAGGGTGTGGAGGGGGCGCAGGAGCGGCGCGGTCCCGCTGTCGGTGATCAGTGCGGTGAGCTCCGGGGCCCAGCCGTCGAACTCCTGGGCGATCCGGTCCCCGGCTGCGACGGGATCGGTGAAGTCGACCCCGGCGAACCAGTCCTGCGGCCGGGTGAGCGCCACGACGTGTGGAGGGTGCCGCCGCTCTCCCGGTGCGTCTGGATGCCCTTGCCCGGCGGGCCGCTGTGGAACAGCATTCCAGCGATGTCAAAGAGGGAGGTCTCCTGATGCCAGGAACTCCTCGACCCCGGCCCGCAGGTCCGGCGGCAGGGTGGTCGGATCCGCGAGGGCCGGCCGCAGGGCGTGCCGAAGATCCGGGAACACCGCCCAGACCGCCGGGTGCCTCGTCACGACCGCCGACAGCAGGTCGCCCGGGTAGAAGTCGCCCTCCGCCATCGGGTCGTCCCGGAGCACCGCCACGGCGAGCGGCAGGACGTACGGCAGACCCACGTTCTGACCGACCAGCAGACGCAGCTCCTCGACCGACAGGTCGCCGACCGGCCGTCGCCGCGCCGCGTGCACGGCCGTGACGAGGCGGGTCGCCCCGGGCGGCGGGGCGGGCCAGGCGCCTTCGAGGTCGTCGAGCGAGCGGGTGCGGTCCGGGGGAGGGGTCACCGGACGATTCTCCCGCGGCCGCCCGTCGGCCCGTCCGTTCAACGTGCGGCTGCTGCTGCGGTGGCTGTTGCGGTGGCTGTGGTGGCGGCTGCGGCGACCGCCTGCTCCGCCTGTTCGAGCCAGCCCAGGTACCAGCGGGTGAACGTCACCGCTGCGCCCCGCTCGTCCAGCAGCGGGGCGAGGTCGATGTCGTCCACCCGGCTGTCGGCCCACATCCGGCCGCGCTCCGGGCCGCTGACGACCAGCCACTCGCGGTAGGCACAGCCCAGGTGGCAGATCACGACCGCCCCGGCGGTCCGGTCGCCGGCCCACATCAGGGCGTCCCAGCGTTCGTCCCAGGCCTCGGTGGCCGTGTCGAAGACCTCGATGTCCTCGAAGTCCTCCTCCTCGGGGCGCTCGGTCAGCAGCGCCTCCACCTCCTCGGGGTCGGGCCCGAGGGGCGGGAACGGTTCGGCCAGCCGGGCGAGGTCCGCGAGGTCGGCGCCGTCGCCCTCCCAGCGCCAGCGCCCCTGGACACGGCGGACCGGGAACAGCCCGTACGCGGGACCGGCACCGCCGGCACCGACCTGGAGCAGGAAGGCCCGGTAGTCCTCCGGCAGGGTCACGCCGGCCGAGGACTCCAGGTCGGCCAGCTCCTCCGCCGTCAGCGGGGCCTCCAGGGCGAACCGGTGCCCGGAGCGGCCGAAGACGTCGACGGTGTCCGGGGCGGCGGCCAGTGCCAGGACGCGTTCCCGTACGCCGGCCCAGGTGTGCTCGTTCATGCGCAGAGCCTACGAGGTGCCGCCGACATGACCGCACCCGGCGCATCCGCAACCGGGGGAGGGTCATTCTCGCCCGTGCCCGCCGTCCACGGTGCATCTGACGCCGCGTTCCGTCCGAACGGGTGACCCGGGCGGCGGAGTCCGGGCCCGGGAGCCCCCGCCTTGGAACGATCGCTCCGCCTGCCCTGCGCCCTCCGGCGCACCGGCGGTGACCGGCAGTGGTACGCGGCCCCGCCGGGGCCGCGTGGCAGGGAGGGGAGACGATGGGAGCACCCATGACGGGCGACCTGGTGCGCGAGTCCGCGGCGGCGGGCCGACTGGTGGTCTGGGAGGAGTCCGCGCGGGACGGGGCGCAGGCCAAGACGCTGATGGACGCCGGGTTCCGGGTGCGGCTGGCCCGTGCGCAGGGCCGGATGTTCGGCGCCGACGGGCCGCGGCACGTGGTCTTCGCCGCCGGGTTCCCGGCCGTCTGCGGCGAGGAGTTCGAGGCCGTGCGCCGCGTGGCCGTCGAGGCCGAGGGAGCCGTGGGCGTCGCCGCCGTCTGCCGCGCCACCCCCGACGACGTACGCCAGGCCGTCGCCTCCGTCCGCGGCAGCGCCCACGCCCGCGTCATGGTCGTCGTGCCCGCCTCCGAGGCGATGGCGCACGTCATGGTCGGACGCGGCGCGCGCGAGGCCCTGGCGCGCGGCGTCGACCTGGTCAAGCAGGCCCGCGACCTCGACGACGCGGTCGCCGTCGACGTCTGCCTCGCCGACGCCTCCCGGGCCGACCACGCCCTGATGGCCGACCACGCCGGCGCCGCCACCGCCGCGGGCGCCGGCATCCTGATCCTCGCGGACACCGTCGGCCGTCAACTGCCCCGGGAGGCCGCCGGGATGTTCACCCGGGTCGCCGCACTGGCCGGCGACGGCGTGATGCTCGGCGCCCACCTCCACAACGACCTCGGCCTCGGCCTGGCCAACAACCTGGAGGCCCTCAAGGCCGGGACCAGGGTGGTCTCCACCTCCTGGCTCGGCATCGCCGAACGCGCAGGCCTGGCCGCCACCGAGCAGCTGCTCTTCCTGCTCGCCCACGACCCCGGCCGCGCCGGCGAACTCACCGGCCGCCGCACCGGCGACGGCCTCTGGTGGACGCCCCCGGACCTCACCCGGCTGCCGGGGATCGCCCGCGAGGTCTCCGAACGCACCGGGGTGCCCCTCGCCGTGACGACGCCGATCGTCGGCACCGGCGTCGCCACCATCTCCACCGGCACCCCCTTCGTCCGCCCCGACCTCTTCCAGCCCTACGACCCCGAGGCGCTCCTCGGCCTCGCACCCGGCGTGGTCCTCACCCACCTCGCCAGTGCCCGCGTCGTGACCGCCGTCGCCGCCCGCCTCGGCCACCGCCTGGACCGCCGACAGGCCCGCGCGGCCATGGGATGGGCGAAGACGCGGGCGTACCGCACCGGCCGGGCCGTCATCGACGACCAGGCCTTCGGCGCCTACCTCGACGGGCTCACCTCGGCAGCCGTCCACGCCGCCCCGGCCGCCCCCGCCGCCCCGGCCCCGGCCGTCCCCGCCCCGGACGGTGCCCGGTGAACCCCGACCGCCGGCCGGCCGGCACCGTCGGCCTCGCCGGGGCCCGGCAGGCCCTCGCCGCCGGCACCGCCGTCGTGCTGCCGAACCCGGCGCCGCTCACCTGCGTCGTCGCCGGCACCGACCCCGCCGCCGTCAACGGCGCCAAGCACCGTCCCGCCGACCAGCCCGTCGCCCTGTGGGCCCACCACCCCGACACGTTCGCCGACGTCGCCGACGCCCTGGACCTCGACCGGCCCGCCCTCGCACGCGCCCGGCACCTGCTCGCCGGGGAACTCCTCACCCTGCTGGTGCCGCTGCGTCCGGCCGCCCGCCGGCCGGCGTGGCTGGCCCCGGCGAGCAAGGACGGCTGGACACTGCTCTTCGGCGCCCGCTGGCAGCCGCTGCGCCCCCTCCTCGACGCGTTCCCGGTGCTGTACGTCAGCAGTGCCAACCGCACCGGCCACCCGCCGGCCGCCGACACCGCCGAGGCGGTCGCCGTCTTCGGGGCGGACACACCCGTGCTGGCCCTCGCCGAACCGGCGGAGTCCGCGGTGGGGGAGCCCGAGGCGGGGGAGCCGCCCGCCCGGCGCCGGGCGACCACCACCCTGCGGCTGCACCCGGACGGCCGGCTCACCCTGCACCGCCACGGCGCGCAGGACCACCCCTACCCGGACGCGGCCGCCTATCTCGCCCACCTCCGGGGCACGTCCGGCTGAGGCTCCGCCGTCCGGCCCCCGCCGGATCGTCAGCCGACGAGCCGGCGGCGCCAGTCCAGCGGCGTGACGGTGACGGCCCGGTCGGGGTCGCCGTCCCACACCACCGGCAGACCGGCGTCGGAGAGCGCGGCCACCACCTCCCGGCCGACGGCCGCGGTGGTGGCCGCCGTGCCGTCGAACCCGCCGTACAGCAGCATCAGGCCCTGCCCGGACGCCGCGGATTCCGTGCACTGGGAGTGGAAGTAGACGAAGCCGCGGGCGTCCGCGGTACCTGCCGTGCGGATCTCCGCCTGCCCGCAGGTGCGGCAGCAGGTGAAGTTCTCGCGGGCGGTGATGCCGGACGCCTCCAGGACGGCGAAGGCGCGGGTGAGGCGCTCCGGGTCCGTCTCGCCCTCCCATCCGGACTCCTCACCGACGCGGTCCAGCCACAGCCGGTCGGCCAGCAGCCGCGCCTGCTCGGGGGAGACCGGCCGGTGGCCGTCGGAGACGAGGTACTCCTCCGCGAGTTCGGCCAGCTCCGCACGCGTCGCGTAGCCGCCGACGAGCACCTCGCGCACCCGCGCCTCCAGCGCCGCGCGATCGTCGTCCGCGAGGTCGAGCGCCGGGACGGGGGCGGGGAGCGGGCCCAGGTCGAGGACCGTCCACACCGGGCCGTCCTGCCAGCGGTCCTCCTGGCGCGCCCAGCCCGTCATCGCCGCGACCACGGGCCCGGGGCCGTCGAGGCGCGTCTCGAAGTGCCGGTCGGGCGCGCCGTCGCGGTACTCCAGGGTGTAGTCGCCCCCGGCCTCGTGCCAGACCTGGACGTAGACGTCCGGCAGGTCGGGGATCCGCTGGACGACGAGGAACCGGTCACCCTCGTCCCCGATCCGCCGGACGAGCCCGTCGAGCTCCTCGGCGCTCACCCCGACCCGTCGCGGGCCGCGCTCCGGCTTCACCGTGATCTTCAGCATGGCGTCACTCTGGCACGGCCTGCCGACAGCCCGGCCGGGGGCCGGGTGCGTGGTGCTGCGAGCCGCCGAACCACCGTGACGCGTGCGGCCGTCACCCGTAGGTCGGCCGCTGCGGCCAGCCGGGCGGGGAGTCCTCCCAGTCCTGCTGGCGGCCGTACGGGGTCAGGTCGAGGACGTTGTGCGTGAAGAGGAGCCGGTCGACGCCGCGGGAGCCGGTGGTGTAGGTCAGGTACACCTCGTCGCCGTCGCGCAGGAACACGCTGAGCTGGAACCCGCCGCCCACGCCGCAGTCGTCCGAGAACGACGTGCCGAGCGACGAGACGAACGGGAGCGTCCAGCCCTTGCGGGCGACATGGGCCCCGATCACGTCGAGCGGCATGTCCGAGACGGTCACCCAGGTCACGCCGGTACCGGCGAGCAGGGCGGGAGCGAGCGCGGGCACGTTGTCGGTGAAGTGCGTGCAGCCCGGGCAGATGTGGTCGGGCCCGCCCTTCATGAACTGGTAGACGACGAGCTGGTCCCGGCCCTCGAAGAGGTCGGGCAGGCTCTTCGTGCCGCCGGGGGTGGCGAAGGCGTACGCGGTGTCGAACCGGACCATCGGCAGGCGGCGGCGCCGGGCCGCCAACGCGTCCTGCGCGCGGGTGAGTTCCTTCTCGGCCGTGAGCAACTCGGCGCGGGCGAGCCGCCATTCGTCGGCGGAGACGATCGTGGGTTTCTCCATGCGCGGCATTCTCCTTCCGGGGTCGGACAGTCCGGCCCGCACAGCCGTGGCCCGGCCGGGGAGTTGGCGGTTTGCTGCCCAGGCGGATCTCCGCCAGCCGACGTCATGGCCGGTCAGGTGCCCTGTCTGCCAGGCTCACCGGCCAGATACCCGACTTTCGGAGGTGCCCATGACATCGTTGACGCGCATCCGCGCCGCGATGGCACTGGCGGCCGTCGGCCTGCTCGGCGCCACCGCGCTGACGCCGGCCCAGGCGAGTGCAGCCCCCATCACCGGCTCGGCCGCGGACCGGACCGCCGCCACGGCCGTCCGGCACACCGTCACCCTGATCACCGGTGACACCGTGGACGTGGTGACCGACGCCGCCGGACGCACCCGCGTCTCCCTGCGGCCGGACGAACACGGCGTCGTCCCCGTCCACTTCACCCGGCAGGTCAACGGCGACCAGTACGTCTTCCCGCAGCGCGCCAACGCGGCGATAGCCGCCGGAGCCGTCGACACCGGCCTGTTCAACATCAGCGCGCTGATACGCCAGGGCTACGACGACACGGCGGCCGCCGCCCTCCCCGTCATCGCCGTCTACCGCGACCAGCAGACCGCCGACACCAGCCCGCCCGCCCGCAGCCGGGCCGCCGGCACCCGCAGCCTGAAGGCCGCCCACGCCGTCGCCTTCCGCACCGACAAGAAGGCCGCGGCCCGCACCTGGGACACCCTGGTCGACGGCACCGGCCACGGACGCTCCGGCCTCACCGGCCTGTGGCTCGACCGGAAGGTCCGCGCCACGCTGCAGAGCGAGACCCGCCAGATCGGCGCGCCCGCCGCCTGGGCGCTCGGCCTCGGCGGCCAGGGCGTCAAGGTCGCCGTCCTCGACACGGGTGTCGACGCCGACCACCCTGACCTCGCCGGACGCGTCGCCGACTCCCGCAACTTCACCGCCGAGACACCCGACGCCGACGTGCACGACGCCGTCGGCCACGGCACCTTCGTCGCCTCCGAGATCGCCGGCAGCGGCGCCGCCTCCGGCGGTGCGCAGCGCGGCGTCGCCTCCTCGGCGCAGCTCCTCGTCGGCAAGGTGCTGGACGACTCCGGCTCCGGCAGCACCTCGCAGATCATCGCGGGCATGCAGTGGGCCCTCGACTCCGGCGCCGACGTCGTCTCGATGTCGCTCGGCAGCTCCGAGCCCACCGACTGCACCGACCCGATGTCGGTCGCCGCGCAGTCGATGGCGCGGGAGGGCAGGGCACTCTTCGTCGTCGCCGCGGGCAACCTCGGCCGCTACCAGTCGGTCTCCTCGCCCGGCTGCGCACCGGACGTGCTGACCGTCGGCGCCGTCGACTCCGCCGACCGCACGGCCTCCTTCTCCAGCCGCGGTTCGGTCACCGTCGCGCACACCCTGAAGCCGGAGATCGCGGCGCCGGGCGTCGAGGTCACCGGTGCCGCCGCGGGCGGCCGCGGGGTCTACGCGTACACCTCGATGTCGGGCACCTCGATGGCCACCCCGCTGGTCGCGGGCGCCGCGGCGCTGCTCAAGCAGCAGCACCCGGACTGGACGGGCGCCCGGCTCAAGGCGGCGCTGGTCTCGTCCGCGCTGCCGTCCGTGCCCGGCGACGTCCAGCAGACCGGCGGCGGACGGCTGCGCGCCGACGCGGCGGTCACCCAGCGCGTCCTCGGGACGCCTGCCGCGCAGTTCGGCACGTTCGCGTGGCCGCAGCGCCGGGCCGACGCCCGGACCGTGCAACTGCCGTACACCAACACCGGATCGCGGCCCGTCACCCTGAGCCTCGCCGTGCAGCGCACCGACGGCGACGACGACTCGGCGGTCCGTTCGACGATCGTCAGGCTCGGCGCGGACCGCGTCACCGTGGCGGCCGGCGCCACCGTGCAGGTGCCGCTGACCTTCGACCCGACCGCGCGGCTCACCGGCGCGCAGTACGGCGACGTCACGGGCCGGGTGGTCGCCACCGCCGGTGACGGATCCACCGTCAGCACCCCGTTCAACGCGTACGTCGAGCCCGAGACGCTCGCCGTGCGGGTCAAGCTGATCGACCGCGACGGCCGGCCGGCGACGGCCGAGGCCGGCACCGCCGTCGACATGATCGACATCAGTCGGTCGACCGGCACCCGCGACGCCCCGGACGCCAACGGCGAGATCGTCTACCGCCTGCGCCCCGGCGTGTTCTCACTGACCGGTCTGGTCGTCACGCCCGACGCCCGCGACACCACCGGCGAGGCGGCCCCGCTCTCCGTCACCGCCCTCGCCAGGCCGCAGTTCACGCTCACCGAGGACACCGTGATCACGCTCGACGCCCGGCGCGCCGCCAAGGTCGAGGTGCAGGGCGACCGGGCCCTCGCCCGGCAGTCCGGCGTGCTCGAACTCGGCCGCTGGTGGGGCGACAAGTGGATCGACTCGATCGGCGCCCGGGTCGGCAGCCAGCCCGTCGACCTCTACCTCGGCGGTGACGGCAAGGCCACCACCGGCGGCTTCGAGGCCGACACCTACCTGCGGCTCGGCGCGCCCGAGGCCGTGCTCACCGGGGCCGGCGTCACCCTGCGCCCGCACTACTCCGCGTACGCCACCGAGGCGCACCTGCCCGCGACCGGGTCGGCCCGGCTCGTCGCCGCGCGCAGCTCCTCGCCGGACGACCTGGCCGCGGCCGGGGCCAGGGGCCGGCTGGTGCTCGTCCCCGACGACGGCACCAGCGCGAACACCGTCTCCACCCGGGCGCAGGAGGCCGGCGCCGTCGGCGTGCTGACGTACCGGCCGACGCCGGGCAGCTTCGGCAAGAACGACATCTCGCAGGCCGCCCCCGTCCTGCAGATCACCCGCGACGAGGCGGCCGCGCTCACCGCGAAGCTCGCGGCCGGACCCGTCACCCTCGGCTGGACGTCCACCCCGGACAGCCCGTACGTCTACAACCTCGCCTACCACGACACCGGCAAGGTGGCCGGACGCCAGTCGCACACCGTGCGCGACGCCGACCTCGCGAGGACCACCGAGCAGTGGCACTCCATGGGCGCCGCGACCCGCATGTCCGAGTACGTCGACGCGGGCCGTCCGTGGAACGCCGCCGCGGCCGTGCCCGTGGCGCAGGGCCTGGTCGCCACCCCCGGCACCCGCACCTCCTACTACACCGCCGACGGCACCGCCTGGACGCACTCCGCCCAGAGCAGCTGGCCGTTCGCCGAGTTCCAGCTCGACCGCACCCGCACCTACAGCCCGGGTCAGCGGCGGACGGAGGAGTGGTACCGCGGCGTGGTGCGGCCCACCGCCGGCCTCGCCGCCGACGGCTCCGCGCCGCTGGTCGCCGAGCGCCAGGCCGACCTGATCGGCGTGGACTTCTCGCGGTCCCTCTGGAGCGACGCCGACCCGGACCACACCGGCACCCAGTCGTACTTCGGCGACGGCGCGACCGTCGAACTCGCCGCCGACGGGGCCTCGCTCGGCGCCTCCTGGTACGGCCCGTTCAACGTCTGGGAGCTGCCGGCCGGCGACCACGCGTACGTGCTGACGCTCGACCAGAAGCGCTTCCACCACCTCGACCTGTGGCAGCGCTCGACGGCCGTCACCACGGCGTTCGCCTTCCGCTCGCACGGCGACCCGGCCGCGTACTCGCAGCCGCTGCCGCTGCTGTTCCCCGCGTACGCCCTGGACGTCGACGGCGCCAACACCGTCGCCGCCGGCCGTCCGAAGATCATCCTGACCGCCACCGGTCAGGCCGGCTACACCCCGGCGGCCCTGACCGCCGCCGCGCTCTCGTACTCCTACGACGGCGGCACCACCTGGACGAAGGCCCCCACCGTCCGCACCGCCGCCGGCTGGACGGCGACCCCCGACCACACCGGCGCGGCCGGCCGGAAGGTCAGCCTGCGGGCCACCCTCACCGCCGCCGACGGCGCCTCCGTCACCCAGACCGTCACCGACGCCTACGCGGTGCGCTGACCCGGCCCCGACCCCTGCCCGCCTCCCGACCCGGTACCGACCCCGCGCGCCCCGGCCTGCCCCCGCAGGCCGGGGCGCGCGGCGTGTGCGGCCGGCCGGCGCCCCGCTCCCCGCCCTCGCGGCCGTCCTGGCCCTGCTCGCCGCCCTGCTCGGCGGGCTGACCGCCGCAGCCCGGCCCGCGCACGCGGAGAGCAACGGCGGCGTACGGATCATGCCGCTCGGCGACTCCATCACCGACGGGTACAACGTGCCCGGCGGCTACCGCGCCGACCTGTGGCAGTACCTCGCCGCCGACGGCCACCTCGACGACTTCGTCGGATCCGCCGCCAACGGCCCCGCCCGGCTGGGCGACCACGACCACGAAGGCCACCCCGGCTGGCGGATCGACGAGATCGACGCCCGCGCGGACGCCTGGGTACGCGCCGCGGCACCACGCACCGTGCTGCTCCACATCGGCACCAACGACATCGTCCAGAACCGCGACCCCGCCGGCGCGCCCGCCCGGCTCTCCCTGCTCATCGACCGCATCACCACGGCCGCACCCGGCGCCGACCTCTTCGTCAGCGACCTCGTCCCGCTGGCCGACCCCGTGCTCGAAAGCCGCGCCGCACCGTACAACGCCGCCGTCCCCGGCGTGGTGGACACCTGGGCCGGCCGCGGCCGCCGGGTCCACTTCGTCCCCATGCACGGCGCCCTGACCACCTCCGACCTCGCCGACGGCGTCCACCCCACCGGCGGCGGCTACGCACGGATGGCCGCCCGCTGGTACGCCGCGCTGGTGTCCTCGCCCGTCACCCGGTGGGAGGCGGAGAACCCCGCGTACGCGACCGTCCACCACGCCGACCTGCCGGGCACCCCCACCGCGTCCGGCGGTGCCAAGGCGGGCCACATCGACTACGCCGACAGCTCCCTCGAATACCGCATCAACGCCCCCTACACGGGCACCTACCGCATGTACGTGCGCGCCGGGAACGGCATGGGCACCTGGTGCAGCCACCTCCTCACCGTCGGCGGCGGACCGGCCACCACGGTCGCCCACCCGCCGCTCGGCTGGGACGAGTGGTCGCTGCGCGGCCTCGACGTGCGGCTCGTGCAGGGGGCCAACACCCTCCGCTTCACCAGGGGCGACTGCTACGCCGAGATCGACGCCGTCGACTTCGCGACCCTCGGCGCGCCCGCACCCTGGATCTGACCGCCCGGCCCCCGCCGCCTGCTGCCCGCCGCCTGCCGCCTGCCGCCTGCCGCCTGCCGTCGGGCCGTCTGCCGTCGGGCCGCCTGCCGGGAGTCCGGCGGGTACGGCCTGGTGGTGCCCGGCCGGCACCGTGACGATGCTGCTCGTGGCGCCGCCCCGAGCCGTGCCGTCCCGGGACCGGTACGGGCTGCGCGGCGGCGGCAAGCGGCCCGGGGGAAGACCCCGCGCCGACCTGCAACGGGAGGGAGGTAGGTTGATCCCCCTGGCGGGACGGAAGTGGAGACGGCGATGGACACGGTGCGCCTGAAGGACGTGGCGGAGCACGCGGGTGTCTCCATCAAAACGGTCTCCAACGTCGTCCGCGGCGAGGTGGCCGTCGCCCCGTCGACCCGGGAGCGCGTCATGCGCTCCGTCTCGGAGCTCGGCTACCGCCCGAACGCCTCCGCCCGGCACCTGCGTACCGGCCGCAGCGGCATCGTCGCCCTCGCCCTGCCCGAGCTGAGTGCCCCCTACTTCGCCGAACTGGCCGCGGCCGTGATCGCCGCGGCCAAGGCGCGCGGCTGCACCGTGCTGATCGACGAGACCGGCGGCGACGCCGCCGAGGAGCTGCGCATCGCCTCCGGGCTGGGCGAGCCGCTCATCGACGGCGTGCTGCTGAGCCCGCTCAACCTCGACCAGGCCGCCCTGCTCGGCCGCAGCCGCCGCGTGCCGCTCGTCCTGCTCGGCGAGCGCGAGTACGACCTCGCCGCCGACCACGTGCTCATCGACAACGTGGCGGCCGCCCGCGAGGTGACGGCGCACCTCCTGGCACCCGGCCGCCGACGCGTGGCGGCGATCGGCAACCAGCGGGGCGTCGCCGCGGCCACCGCCCACCAGCGGATGCGCGGCTACCAGGAGGCGCTGTACGCGGCCGGGGTGCCCTTCGACCCGGCGCTCGCCCCGTACGTCACCGCCTACCACCGGGCGGACGGCGCCCACGCCATGCGGGCGCTGCTCGACCTGCCGGAGCCCCCGGACGCGGTGTTCTGCTTCAACGACCTGCTGGCCGCCGGGGCGCTCCGCACGGCCGCAGACCGGGGTGTCGCCGTGCCCGGCCGGGTCGCCGTCGCGGGCTTCGACGACGTCGAGGAGGCCCAGTACTCGGTGCCCTCGCTGACCAGCATCGCGCCGGACAAGCACGAACTGGCGGGCCTCGCCGTCGACGCGCTGCTCCGCAGGATCGGCGGCGACACGTCGCCCGCCCAGGTGCGGCACGCCGGCCACCGGCTCGTCGTCCGGGAGAGCACGACGCCGTAGGCCGTTCCCCGGTCGGCGGCCCCGGACCGGCCGCACCGGTGGAGGGCGGACACAACGGCCCTGCACAGCTGACGTGCACGGCTGTCAGCCGACGGGATCGCCCGCGGTCGCTGGGAGAAGACCCTCGCCCGGGTGGAGACCGCCGCCACCACCTGTGTCCGGAGCCCGGAGAGCCTCACCGGCGGCGCCAAGCTTTCCGAGGCCGCCACCGCCCAGAGCTCGTACGGCCTCTTCGCCGGCCGGATCTCGACGCTCGCCGGATCCACGTCCTGACACCCGGCCGGCCACGGCGGGTGGGCCCACCGTACGGCGCGACCCGCCGGACCGACCCCGGCCCTTCCCGCGGAACCTGCCGAAGCCGCCGAGCCCGCCGAGCCCCGCCGAGCCCCGCCGAGCCCGCCGAGCCCACGGAACTCGCCGAACTCGCCGAACCCGTAAGGCCGGGACACTAGGATGCCGGGCATGACCGGACTCCCGGCGCCGTCCGCATCGCAGGACGGCCGCCCCCGCCGCCCCTGCGCCGGTGCCACCTGTCCGTGTCGCCCGTACTGCCGTTGACCCTGCCGGTGCGCCCGTCCGCCCGGCCGCGGGCGGTCACGGCCGTATCCGCTCCGCCCGGTCACGGCGTGCGCACCCTCCTGCCGAACGGATGGTGCACCATGAACGAACTCACCTACGACCGCCTGCGCCGCCGCCAGTGGCTCGCGGGCGAGGCCCGCGCCGACGGCGTGGACCGCCGCACACTGCTGCGCATGCTGGCCGCCGCCGGAGTGGTGGCCGCACCCGCCCTGCTGCCGCCGGCCCGCGCCGTCGCGGCCACCGCCGCAGCCGCAGGCGGGACCGCCGCGGCGGCCGCCGGGCCGGTGCCCGGGATCGTGAAGCCGCTGCCGGCCGAGTGGTTCGTGCCGCGCGGAACGAACGCCGAGATGCGGTGGGACGCCGTGCCCGGCACCGGACTCCACACGCCGAACGAGCGGTTCTTCGTCCGCAACCACACCGCCACCCCGCTGATCGACCAGGCGAGCTGGCGGCTCCGGGTGCACGGCGCCGGGCTCCGCGGCGACGGCGCGGAGTTCTCGCTCGCCGACCTGCACCGGCTGCCCTCGCACCGGCTGAGCGCCCTGGTCGAGTGCGCGGGCAACGGACGCAGCTTCTACGCCTCCCAGCAGGGGCAGACCGTGCCGGGCACGCCGTGGACCCTCGGCGGCATCGGCTCGGCCGAGTGGCGCGGGGTGCGGCTCGGCGACCTGCTGCGCCGCGCCGGCCTCACCCACGGGGCCGTCGACGTGATGCCGTCCGGGCTCGACGCGGAGTACCGCGGGGCCGACGGCGTGAGCCTCGGGCGGGTGCGCAGGCCGCTGCCGATCGGGAAGGCCGTGGACGACGTCCTGGTGGCGTACGCGATGAACGGCGCACCGCTGCCCGCCGACCACGGTGCGCCGGCCCGTCTGGTGGTGCCCGGCTGGGTGGGTATCGCGTCGATCAAGTGGCTGGGCGAGATCGAGGTGTCGGACCAGCCGCTGTACTCGCCGTGGAACACCGACTACTACCGGCTGTTCGGCCCGGACCACCCGGAGGGCGGCAGTGCGCCGCTCATCACGCAGGTGGTGAAGAGCGCGTTCGAGCTGGGCCGTGGTGCCGTCCTCGCACCCGACCGGGTCCACCGCCTGGAGGGCAGGTCGTGGTCGGGCACGGCGCCCGTCCGGGAGGTGGAGGTGAGCACGGACGGCGGCCAGGTCTGGCGGCGCGCCCGACTGCACGACGTGCCGCGCCGTCACGGCTGGACCCGGTGGAGCCTCGACTGGCGGCCTGCCGCGCCGGGCCCGTACGAGCTGCTGGCGCGGGCCACCGACCGGGCGGGCCACCGGCAGCCGGACACGGCGGTGTTCAACCGGGAGGGGTACCTCTTCGGAGCCGTCGTCAGGCACCCGGTGACGGTCGGCTGAGACGGCGTCCGCCGACCGCCCCGGCCGGGCCGCGCGCCCGGTCCGGGGCGGTCCGGGCTGCGTGCCGGGGCGGTCCGGGGGCGGTCCGAGCGACGCGCCGGTGGTCGGCGGACGGCGCAAGTCGGGTGCGTTCCATGCCAGTTACCGACAGATGAAGTCTTGTCATGTCACTATCGGAATCGTCCTGCAGGCCGTCACACTGCTGGGCATGGCCAACACTCTACGCGCGTGGAAGACCCGCGCCGCCACCGTCGCCGCCGTCGCCCTGCTGACCCTGGCCCCCGCCGTGGTCACCAGCACCGAGGCCCACGCCACCGTCAGTGGCACCGTGTGTCTCTCCGTCCTGCCGGACCAGGCGGACACCACCCTCGCCCTGATCGCCAAGGGCGGCCCCTACCCCTACTCGCAGGACGGCGCAGTCTTCCAGAACCGGGAGGGCGTGCTGCCCGCCCAGTCCACCGGCTACTACCACGAGTACACCGTCGTGACCCCGGGCTCCTCGACCAGAGGCGCCCGGCGCATCGTCACCGGCAAGGCCTACCACGAGGACTACTACACCTCGGACCACTACGTGACCTTCCGGCTCGTCAACTTCTCCTGCTGACAGGCCGGTCCGCACGGAGGCCCGCCCCCGGCGGAGCGTCACCCCGACGCGCCGCCGGGGGCGGGCCTCCGCCGTGCCCGCGCGGTCACCGCGTCAGCGGGCGAGGAACGGGACGAGGACCGCGGTGAGTTCGGCGGGTGCGTCCAGTGCGACGAGGTGGGCCGCGGTGGGGAACTCGACCAGGTCGGCGCCGGGGATCCCGGCGGCGTACCGGCGGGCGATGTCCTGGAAGTCGGCGACGTCGAGGCGGCCGATTCCGACCAGTGCGGGCACGCCGATCGTGGCGACGTCGCGGTTCGTGCCGCCCCGGGAGTGTGCGCCGACGGTGTCCTGGTGCACCAGCGACGTCCGCACGGAGGGCCGGAGCCGTTCGGCGAGTCCCGGGGCGACGTCCTCCCAGCTGCGGGCCGGTCCGCGCAGCCACATGTCGAGGTTCACGCGGACCGCGGTGTCCAGGTCGCCTGCGGCCAGGGCCGCCGTCTCGGCCTCGTCGTACGCGATCATGTCCGCCGACCAGTCGTAGCCGGGCCACGGCGGGGCGAGCAGTGCCAGCGACTCCACCCGCTCCGGGTGGGTGAGGGTGAAGTCCACGGCCACGCGGCCGCCCCAGGACGCGCCGACGAGCCGGACGCGCGCATGGCCGAGGTGGTCCAGGAGGCGGCAGAGGTCGTCCGTCTCGCTGAACGGCCCGGCCGGGGGCGCGGACTCGCCGAAGCCGCGCAGGTCGTAGCGGACGACGGTGTGCCGCTCCGCGAGGGCGGGCACGACGGCGTCCCACATGCGGTGGTCGGCGACGCCGGCATGGACGAGGACGACGGGCGGACCTTCGCCCGTGACGGTGTAGGAGAGGTGCCCGAGGTCGTCGGCAAGGATGAGCATCCGCAGATACTGGCAGGTCAAGCCCGTACGGGGCTACCGCACGAGCGCCACCGCCACCGCCACCGAACCCGCCACCGGATCCGGACCCGGTGAACCCGGGCGGTCACCGCACCGGGCCGGGCCCTGGGCTGCGTCGGCGAGGTGACGTGCGGCGGAGGCGCCAGCCGTGTCGGTGACGTGCGGTGTGCGGCGTATGGAGTGCGGCGGTGCTACGCGAAGCGGGCGGCGAGCTCGTCGAGGTCGGCGACGAACCAGACGTGCCGTCCGCGGTTCGACTCGCGGACGAGGTCGGGCAGGGCCGAACTCGCCGCGAGCTCGCGGGAGATGTCGCCCACGACCACCAGGTGCAGCCGGTAGTTGACGAACTTCTGCATGACCTGCCCGGCGAAGCCGCTGCTGAGGTCGAAGAAGCGCCCGTCGAGCCTGCCCGCCGGCACCGCCACGACCTCGGCCTGCCCGAAGGCGACGCCCACCAGGTGGTCGAGGGCGTCCTGTTCGGTGGCGATCGGCGCGCCGCCGGCGTCGCAGACCAGCACCGGCACGCCGTGGAGCTGGTCCACCCGGTCAGCCATGCTCCGGCTCCCGTCCGGAGGGGCCGGTCATGCCGTTGCCGGGCCCGAGGACGCCGTCGAGCAGGTGGAGGAGGTCGGCCGTGGCGGAGGCCGGTCCGAGGATCACGATCTTCATGCGTGCACGCTCCCTGTCGTGGATCGTCTGGATGCGCAGCGGGTCGGGTGTGGCCTGCCGGGACTGCGCCCCCGCCGTGAGCAGGGTGCTCAGCCGGGCCGCCGCCCCGGCGTCGATGCCGTCGATCTGCACGATGCTCGACACCTCCACGTGCCCCCGGGCGGAGGCCGGGGCCGGTGGCGCCGCGAGCGGTGCGGCCGGACGGCCGGTCAGGGCCTCGAAGTCCTCCCGGGCGATCCGGTACTGCTTGCCGATCCGAGTGGCCTTCAGCCGCCCTTCGCGGACGTAGCTCCGGACGGTCCGTACGTGCAGTCCGAGCAGCTCGGCGACCTCGCCGACCGAGTACAGCTCACGATCCGTGGTATCCATCGATCCGTATCGTACTCCATCCGTCCCCATGGTGGGGATGGATAGGGAAGGAAGGGGAGGTGTGAGTCACTCGGGGCCTGACGGTGACCGGCGCAGGTGCGGCGCGGCCCCGTCGGTGAGGGCGCAGACCGCGATCGCCGCCGCCGCCCCCGCCACGGCGGCGCGGAGCAGCGTCGACTCGTAGGTCGTCCCGACCGTCCACCGTGCGGTGGCGGCCGCGGCGGCGGCGGCCGTGGTGAGGGCGAGGGCGAGTCCGGCCGCCACCGCGGGGCGCGGGCCGGTGCTCCGTACGGCGTGCACCGCGGCGGCCGTCAGGAGGAGCGCTCCGGCGCCGGCCGCGACCGCCGGGGTGCCGAAGGTGACGCCGTACCGCACCGCGAGGGCGGGGACGTAGAACAGCAGGAGTGCCCGGCCCAGGCCCGAGGCCAGTACGGTCGTCGCCGGGCCGGCCGGGACGGCGCCGCGGGGGATGCGTCCGGTGACGGCCAGGACGGCCAGGGCGGCCGCGGCCCAGGGGAGTTGCGCCCCGAGGTGGCCCAGGTTGTAGAGGAGCGCGGTGTCGTACACGGTCAGCACCAGATGCCCGATCGCCCACAGGTCGGCCGTGAAGACCAGCAGGCCCCGCGGCGTGACCACGGTCGGCGCGTCCGGCCCGCGCCCCGCGGTGGCCCGGACCAGCCGCGGCGTCACCGCGGCGGAGGCCAGGCGGAGGGCGATGTCCTGCACGGTGTACGGGTTGCGGAGGTCCCACTCGACGATGCAGAACACGGCCGTGTACGACGCGCAGGCCAGGGGTGTCAGCGCGTGGTGGGCGGCGCGCCGGTGCAGCGCCGGGTCGAGGCGGCGCAGGATCACCATGAACACCAGCACCACGAAGGGGAGTTCGAGGAACGCCTGCACGCGGAGCAGGCTCGGCGCGAGCATCCAGGGGGCGGGCGTGCGGTCGGCGAGGGCCCGCAGGGCCGGGTTGCCGTCCGCGAGGGCGAACCAGCCCGCCGGGAGGTGCCGGGCGATGAACGACGTGTCGCCGCCGTGCACCCGCAGGACGTAGACGGTGAACAGCACCTGGTTGAGGTAGATCAGGCCGGTCACGGCGGCCAGCGCGGCTTCCGGCGGCACCCCGCGCCGCGTACGGCCGCCGGACGATCCGCGGGCGGGGCCGGGGCCGGGGCCCGGGTCAGGGGCGGGGCCGGAGCCGCAGCCGGCGCCAGGGCCGGGGCCGGCGGCCGACCGCCGGCGACCCGCGAACGCGGCCGCGGCCGCGGCGGAGACCGAGACGACGACGGTGGCGTCGACCAGCAGCGAGGTGGCGCTCATGAGAGGCCCATCCAAGGGGCACCCGGGCCGTCCGTCAACGGCGCTCCGCCGCCGCACCCGCCCGGCAGTGGCCCCGTGCCGAACTGCTGGGACGGTGAACCCGAAAGGCCCGGAACGGAGTTGGACCCGGCACCGCCCGGCCCGGCCGCACGCAGCCGCTTCCCGGGTACGGCGGCCCGCGGACGGGTGCGGCGGCGCTGGTAAGTTGGCAGGTGCCGTGGCGCCGCGCATGGGCGCCGCATCTCATCGGAGGAGTACCCGTCGTGTCCTCGTCGTCACAGGCAGCCGGACAGCACCCCGTGGATCTCGCGGACGCACGCGCCGAGTACGAGAAGCTCCTCGCGCTCGGCCTGCGCCTCGACCTCACGCGCGGCAAGCCCTCGTCCGAGCAGCTCGACCTCTCCGACGACCTCCTCACCATCCTGCAGCCCGGCGACGTCCGTGCCGCGGACGGCACCGACGTCCGCAACTACGGCGGCCTGCAGGGCCTGCCCGAGGTGCGGAGCGCATTCGCCGAACTGCTCCAGGTGCCCGCCGACCAGCTGTTCGCCTGCGGCAACGCGAGCCTCAACGTCATGTACGACGTGATCGCGCACGCCATGCTGACCGCCCTCCCGGGCGCCGAGCGGCCCTGGGCGCAGGAGGAGGAGGTCCGCTTCCTGTGTCCCGTGCCCGGCTACGACCGGCACTTCACCCTGTGCGACCGGTTCGGCATCACCATGATCCCCGTGCCGCTCACCGGCGAGGGCCCCGACATGGACGTCGTCGAGGAGCTCGTCGCCGCCGACCCGCGGATCAAGGGCATCTGGTGCGTGCCCAAGTACAGCAACCCCACCGGTGAGACCTACAGCGACGAGACGGTCCGCCGCCTCGCCGCGATGACCACCGCGGCCCCCGACTTCCGCGTGCTGTGGGACAACGCGTACGCGGTGCACCACCTCGCCGACGAGAAGGCCGAGATCCTGCCCGTCCTCGCCGCCTGCGCCGAGGCCGGCCACCCGGACCGCGTGTTCGTGTTCGGCTCGACCTCCAAGATCACCCTGGCCGGTGCGGGCGTCGCGTTCCTCGGCTCCTCGGCCGCGAACATGGCCTGGTACGCGAAGCTCGCCGCCGCCCAGACCATCGGCCCGGACAAGGTCAACCAGCTCCGCCACGCCCGGTTCCTCCCCGACACCGACGCGGTGCTCGCCCACATGGAGCGCCACCGCACCCTGCTCGCCCCGCGCTTCGCCGCCGTCTACGAGGCCCTGGAGAGCGAGCTCGGCCCGCTCGGCATCGCGACCTGGACGGCCCCCCTGGGCGGCTACTTCGTCAGCCTGGACGTCCCCGAGGGCTGCGCCTCCGAGGTCGTGCGGCTCGCCAAGGAGGCCGGCATCGCGCTCACCCCGGCCGGCGCCGCCTTCCCCGGCGGACACGACCCGCGTGACAGCCACATCCGCCTCGCCCCGTCCTTCCCGACGGTCGACGAGGTCCGGACGGCGATGCGGGGCGTCGCCACCTGCGTGAAGCTGGCGGCCGCCGAGCAGGCGGCGAAGGCGGGCACGGCCTCCGCGTGACGGTCCGGCACCCGGCTGCGGCCGGGTGCCGGGAGTGCGCCCACGGCGGCGGAGCGGCACCACGCTCCGCCGCCGTTCGCCTTCCCCGCGGCCGCTCCTCGCGACCCTCGCCCCGCGCCGACCGCCGCGGTCGGGCGCGGGACGGTGTTCAGGAGAGGTCCTTGCGCATCAGCGTGCACATCGTCTCGTGGCGGCGCAGCGTCCCGTCCGGGGTGTTCCGGGATCGTGCGGTGGGTGCGGTGGGTGCGGTGGGTGCGGCGGGTGCGGCGGGTGCGTGCGGCCGTGGTGCGCGGGCGGTGGCAGGCGGGGTGCCGGGGTGCCCCGTTCGGCCGTATCGCGGGCGGACACGGCCCGTCGGCTGGTGCAGCGGGGGCGTCGCGGGTCAGGGTGGCCCGATGGACGAACGCTTCGACGACGTACTGCCCGATGCCGCCCCCGCGGGGCTGGCCGCACTGCCGGACCTCTCCGCCACGGCGCTCGACTGCTGGCGGCGCGGTGACCGGGAGGGCGCGTTCGACGCGGCCGCCCGGGTGGTCGCCGCCGCCGAGAAGGCCCTGGACGAGCTCCGCACACCGCCCGCGGCCGAGGAACTGCGCCCGTTGCCCGTGCGCGGCGCGGAGGACACCGAGAGCTCCGCCTGGCTGGGCTGACCAGGGGTCGGCCCGTCCCGGCCCGGTCACCCTCCGCACCGTCCGTGCCTGCCGCCCGGTCCGCAGGTCCGCGCGTCCCCTCCCCCCCGGTCCGGCGGCCGGACGGATCGTCAGGGCGGCACGGCACCCGGTACGGTCGGCCCGAACGGTGGTGCCGGCAAGGTGGGGGAGTGGTGGGGGAATGGAGCCGTTGAGAGCGGGCGACCCGCGGCAGGTGGGGGAGTACCTGCTGCTCCGGAGGCTGGGCGCGGGCGGCATGGGCGAGGTCTACCTCGGCCGCAGCCCGGGCGGGCGGACGGTCGCCGTGAAGATGGTGCGCGGCGAGTACGCGGCCGACCGCGAGTTCAGGCTCCGCTTCCGGCAGGAGGTGTCGGCGGCCCGGCGCGTCGGCGGCCGGTGGACGGCGCCCGTGCTGGCCGCCGACACCGAGGGCGACCACCCGTGGGTCGCGACCGGGTACGTCGCCGGGCCGCCGCTCTCCTCCGCCGTCCGGGAGTTCGGGCCGCTGCCCGCCCCGGTCGTCCGGGCGCTCGGCGCGGGGCTGGCCGAGACGCTGGAACACGTGCACGGCATGGGCCTGGTGCACCGCGACATCAAGCCGTCGAACGTGCTGCTGGCCCTCGACGGCCCCCGGCTGATCGACTTCGGCATAGCCCGGGCCCTCGACGCGGCGACGGCGCTCACGCAGTCGGGCTTCGTCGTGGGTTCGCCCGGCTTCATGTCGCCCGAGCAGGCGCAGGGCCGCCCGGCCGGACCTCCCGGCGACGTCTTCGCCCTCGGCGCCGTCCTCGCGTACGCCTCCACCGGGATCGCGCCGTTCGGCGAGGGGGTCAGTGCGGCCGTCCTGCTCTACCGCGTGCTGCACGAACCGCCGGAGCTCGGCGAGCTCGACGGCGACCTGCGCGCACTGATCCTCGACTGCCTCGCCAAGGCGCCGGCCGACCGGCCGACCCCGGCCGCTCTGCGGGAGCGCCTCCGCGCCGGCGAGGGCGGCACCGTGCGGCTCGGCCGGAGCGGCTGGCTGCCCGCGGCGGTCTCCGAGTCCGTCGCCCGGCTCGCCGTCGACCTGCTGAGCCTCGACCTGGACGGCGCGGAATCCGACGGCCCGCACGGCCCGCACGGCCCGGGCGGTGCCGACGGCGATCAGGGTCCGGCCGGGGACGGCGGGTCCGCCGGTGGGGCGACGCCGCCCGCGCAGGCCGACGGCGCGGACGGCCGTACCCCGACGGCGCCCGGGACGGTACGGGCCGTGGGGGATCCGGCACCCGCGACGGCCGACGCGGCGCACCCGGGCGGGACCGGCGGCGTCGCCGCGGCCACCGCGGACGTCGCCGTCGCCCCGGTCCACGCCGCCCGCCGCTGGGCGGCGCCGGTCGCGGCCGGGGTGGCCGTCGTCCTCGCGACGGCCGGGCTGACCCTGTGGCTGTCCGGCTTCCCGGCCGGCGGGAGCCCGGGTGCGGCGCCGGAGGCGTCCCGGTCCGCGTCCCCGTCCGCCTCGCCGTCCCCGTCCCCGTCGCCCTCGCCGTCCCGCACGGTCCAGCCGATCGCGGAAGGCGCCGTCCCCGCGGTGTTCCTCGGCACCTGGGAGGGGACGGTGGTGCCCAGCCGGGGCAAGGGCTCCGGCAACAGCCTCACCTACCGCGTCCAGCTGTTCCAGGGCCGGATCGGTGAGACGGTCAGCCGGGCCACGACGGCCCTGCCGAGCGCGAGCATCACCTGCGGCGGCGGTACCGGGATCCTGGTCTCCGCGACGTCCGACACCCTGGTGGTCTCGGAGTCGTGGCCGGCGAGCAGCAACGGGTGCAACGGTCTGGTGGGGGTCGAGGTGGCGCTGAAGCTGAACCCCGACGGCAGCGTCACCTGCTCCCAGGACGGCTTCAAGCCCGGCAGGCTCACCCGGGCGCACTGACGTGTGGCCGCCACGGCCCGGGACACACGGGAGCGGGCCCGGTCGTGGTGACCGGGCCCGCTCCTGCCGTCCGCCGTCCGCCGTCCGCCGTCCGCCGTCCGGCAACTGGCAGCTGTCGGCTGTCAGCCGGCGAAGCAGAGGGCGCTCGCGCCCATGGGGTAGCAGGCGATGCTGCGGGTGGCCGTGCCGGTGCGGCCGGTCCGGTCGGTGACGGTCAGCTGGGCGGTGTACGTGCCCTGCCCGGCCGGGTAGCGGTGGGAGACGGTGGCCCCGGTCGTGCTGGTGGAGTCGCCGAACTTCCAGCTGTAGGAGGCGATGTCACCGTCGGGGTCGGTGCTGCCGGTGGCGTCGAAGGTGCAGTCCTGGTACCAGCAGGACGCCACCAGGGAGGCCTTCGGTGCGTTGCCGCCGGGCGGGGGTGTGCTGCCGGCCGTGACCTGCTTGGACGTGCTGCCGGTGAGGCCGCTGTTGTCGGTGACGGTCAGCCTGACGGTGAAGGTGCCGGCCGTGGCGTAGGTGTGCGAGGGCCTGACCGCGGTGCCGGTGGTGCCGTCGCCGAAGTCCCAGGCGTAGGAGGCGATCGAGCCGTCCGCGTCGGTGGAGGCGGAGGCGTCGAAGGTGCAGGTGGTTCCGGAGTCCGCGCACGTCGCCGTGAAGTCGGCCACCGGGTTGCCGGGCTGCGGCGTCGTGCCGCCCAGGCCGTTGGCGATCAGCAGCTTGTTCGGCGAGCCGCTGCCCGCGCCGGTGACCACGCCGGAGGCCGCCGCGGCGACCAGGGCGTCACGGACCTGCCGGGGGGTGGCGTCGGGGTGCGCGGAGAGGTAGAGCGCGGCGGCGCCCGCGGCGTGCGGCGTCGCCATCGAGGTGCCGCTCATGGTGGCG
The DNA here is from genome assembly GCF_045862635.1 of Kitasatospora sp. NE20-6. Classification (NCBI taxonomy): domain Bacteria; kingdom Bacillati; phylum Actinomycetota; class Actinomycetes; order Kitasatosporales; family Streptomycetaceae; genus Kitasatospora; species Kitasatospora sp. NE20-6. The sequence continues at coordinate 33,044 of NZ_BPRL01000064.1, read as the reverse complement.
GACCCGCCGCCGTTCCTGGTCGACACGATGCTGCCGCCGGGCGCGAAGAGGTCGAGGCAGCTGCCGTAGTTGGAGAAACCGGAGCGCGCGTCGTTGCTGTCGGTCGAGCCGAGGGTGATGGCTGCGGCGACCCGGGCGGGGCTGGTGGAGCAGGCGTCCTTGCTGTCGTTGCCGGCCGCGATCGCCACGGTCACACCGGCGTTGATCGCGCCCGTCACCGCGTCGTCCATCACGGTGTCGGCGCTGCCCGCGAGGCTGAGGTTGGCGACGGCGGGGCCGGAGTGGTTGCGCGCGACCCAGTCCATGCCGGCGGCGATCTGCGAACTCGTACCGGTGCCGGAACAGTTGAGGACGCGGACGCTGACGATCTTCGCCTTCTTCGCGACGCCGTACTCCTTGCTGCCCGCGGTGCCGGCGGTGTGGGTGCCGTGGCCCTGGCAGTCGCTCGCGTCGGAGTCGTTGTCGATGAAGTCGTAGCCCGAGGTCGCCCGGCCCTCGAAGCTGGGGTGCTGGAGGTGGACACCGGTGTCGACGACGTAGATCGTCACGCCGGAGCCGTCGTCGGGGTAGGTGTACGTGCTGTCCTTCGCGCCGTCGATGCGGTCCAGTCCCCAGGACGGCGGGTTGGCCTGACTTCCCGTCAGGTGCACGGTCTTGTCGGCCTGCACGTACCGGATGCCGGGCGCCGCGGCGATGCGGCGGGCCTGCGCCTCCGTGGCGGAGAGGGTGAATCCGCGGAGCGCGCTGGAGTAGACCAGGCCGACGGCGCCGCCGTGCGCGGCGACCAGTTCGGCGGCGCGGCTGCGGACGTCGGAGGCGGCGGCGGCCACCGGGGAGGGGGTTTCGTCCAGCGCGACGACGTAGCGGCCGGCCACCGCGTCGGCGTCCTGCGCGCCCCGGATCTCGCCGAGGGCCGGGGTGGGGGCGGGTGCGGCCGTCGCGGAGGCCGCACCGGTGAGGGTGAGGAGGGCCGCCAGCGCGGCGGTGCCTATCGCGCGCAGTGGTGCGGGGGTCGGTGCGGGGGGCGTTCGCATGCTCGTGCTCCTGGGGCGTGGGGGTGCACGGGCCCGTCGGGGGACCGCGCTGCCTCGTTCGGGACGTCACCGGTGCTGCGCGGCAGCGGAATCGGGGGCCGCCGCGGTGACGCTGATCAGCCTCGGCGCCGGTGCCGTGCCGGAACAATCCGTAGGGGCATGGGTAGGCGTACGCATTCGTGCGCGCGGCCCGCCGGCCGGCCGGATGCGTACCGCCCGGCCTGGTGCGGGCGGTCCGTCGCCGCGTAGCCTGGACCGCGGCCGGGGTCAGGCGCGGCCCGCGGGCACCTCGTCCGGCAGCGGCACCACGGCCAGGGCGGCGGCGACCCCGCCGCGGCCGGCCACGTCCAACTTCCGCAGCACCTTGGCGACATGCTGTTCGACGGTGCGGGGCGAGAGGAACAGGGTCTCGGCGATCCCGCGGTTCGTCGCGCCGGTGGCGACCAGCCGGGCGACCTCCCGTTCGCGCGGCGAGAGCAGGCCGCTGTACCCGCGCCGTCCACGGCGCGAGGGGGTGGGCACGCCGACGGCGCGCAGCGTACGGCGGCACCGGGCCGCGTCGTGCACGGCCCCGAGCGCGTCGAACTCCTCGATGAGCGACCGCAGTCGGTCGAGGTCGTCCTCGGCGGGCACGCCCGCACCGGGGGCACCGGGTTCGCGGGCGGCCGCCCGTCGGCTCCGGACGGCCGCCTCGGCGCAGCGTGCGGCCGGGTACGGCTTGGGCAGCCGGGCGTAGCGTTCCTCGGCGAGGGTGAACCATGCGGCCGCGTCCGTGTCCCGGCCCGCGGCGCGGGCGAGCAGCCCGCTGCAGACGGGTACGGCGGCCAGACCCAGGGGGAGGGCGCGGCCGTCCACGCCGGCGGCGTACTCGTCGGCGAGCGCGGTCGCGTCGGCGGTGCGACCGGCCCTGATCAGTGCGGTCAGTGCGGCGGGGACGAGGTCGGCGGCCCAGGCCCAGAGCGCTTTGCGGCGGATCCGGGCGACGGCCCGTTCGGCCTCGGCGCAGGCCGCGGGGAGGTCGCCGCGGGCGAGCAGGATGCGGACCATCGCGCCGGACGCCGCGGCCAGCAGGGGTGCCGGCGCGTTGTCGGGGTCGGCCAGCGCGGCGGCGTCCAAGTGGTCGGCGGCCTCCTGCCACTCGCCCCGGGCGGCGCCGAGCAGGCCCAGCACGAGCCCGGCGTCGGAGCGGATGTCGGAGGGGCCCTCGGCGATGTCGACGGTGTGCCGGGCGCGTTCGGCGAGTCCGGGCCAGCGGCCGTGGCTCCACTCCAGCCGCAGCGCGGTGCCCTCGATGATGCCGGCGAGGAACGGCGCCCGGTTGGCGGCGGCGAGGCGGTGGCCCTGGTCGGCGTAGCGTGCGGCGTCCTCCTGCAGGCCGAGCCAGGCGGCCTGGTCGGCGAGGTTGGCGCACATGCGGGCGAGTTCGAGGCGTTCGGCGTGCTCCGCGGGCCGGGCGAGGAGCGCCTCCGCCTCGGCCCGTACCGCCGGGTCGCCGGCGCCGAGCCGCAGCGCCAGGTGGTTGCCCCGCACCGCGAGCCGCAGGGCGCCGTTGCCGTGGGCCTGCGCGAGGCGTTCGGCGCGGCGGATCCACTCCTGGTGGACGGGCAGCGGGTCGGTGCCCCAGGTGGGCATGGCCAGGCTCGCGAGGGCGCGGGCGGCGAGGTCGGGCCGTTCGTGCAGTTCCTCGACGGCGGCGGCCGTGTCGGCCCGGCCCTGTTCGTGGTTGCCCGCCTGGTTGTTGAGGAGGAGGCCGAGGTTGAGCCGGATCTCGCCGCGGACGGCGTCGGGGAGGTCGCCCGCGTCGACGATGCGGCGCAGGAGACGGCTCGACCGGCGGTGGGTGAGCCCGATCATGGCGAGGCGGCTGAGCCGGACGGCGAGCCGTCCGCGGTCGGCGTCGGGCAGGGACGCGTCGTCGAGGAGCCGTTCGAGGAGTTCGACGGCGAGTGCGGTGTCGCCGAGCGCGCGGGCGGCCTCGGCCGCCGCCTCGCCGTACTCGCGCCAGGCGGGCAGGTCGCCCGCCTGCCGGGCGTGGTAGGAGAGTTGGACGAGGGGCGGCTTCTCCTGCGCGGCGAGGGCGTCGATCGCCCGGCGGTGCAGGCGGCGCCGGTCGAGCCGCAGCAGCTGGTCGTGGACGGCCTGCTGGGCGAGCCCGTGGCGGAAGCCGTAGCGGTCGTCGCCGTGGTCGTGGAGGACCCCGGCGTGCAGGGCCTCGCTCAGCGCGTCCAGTCCGGCCTCGCCCGGGTGGCCGGAGACCAGGGTGAGGAGGCCGTCGTCGGCGGCGACCCGCAGGACGGCGGCGGCGTGCACGATGTCGACCGCGGACGGCGAGAGGGAGGCCATGCGGTCGGCCATGGCCTCCTGGAGCAGCGTGGGTACGGCCATCGCGTCGAGGCCGGCGGGCCCGGGGCCGTCGCCGTCCCGCGGGAGCGCGCGGACGGTCTCCTCCAGGACGAACGGGATGCCCGCCGTGCGGTCCAGGAGCCGGGCGGCGAGCGCGGGGCCGACGGGCCGGCCGGTGAGCTCCGCGGTGAGCGAGCGCACGCCCTCGGCGTCGAGCGGCCGGAGCGGCATCACCACCGAGGTGACACCGGGCGGGTGGCGGTAGGCGCGGCCCAACGGCATTCCGGTGCGGGGGAGTTCCTCGCGGCGGTGGCTGAGTACGGTGACCAGGCCGGGCGGTGGCGCGTCGACGAGGAAGCGTACGAGGTCGCGGGTGCCGTCGTCGGCCCAGTGCAGGTCCTCCACGACGAGGGTGACCCGCCCGAGCGCGCCGAGGAGTTCGCGGACCGCGCGGAACACCCGGTGCGTGTGCGCGGCCTGGTCGGCGATCGGCTCCGGCGCGGGAGGCAGCCGGTGGGCGAGCTCGGGGAGATACGGCCGCAGCGCACCGCAGACGGGGTTGAGGCCGACGGGCAGCGCTCCCTCCAGCGTGCGCAGCACGTCGAAGAACGGCCCGTACGGGAAGGGTTCGCGCAGCGGCGGACAGGCTCCGGCGAGCACCACGCCGAGGTCGCCCGGGGCGTTCCCCCCGGCGCGGGCGCCGCGCTGCCGGACGGAGCCGTCCCGCAGACGCCGCAGGGCCTCGCGGATGAGCCGGGTCTTGCCGATGCCGGCTTCGCCCTCGATCAGGACCACGGCCGGGGCGGACCTCAGCGCCTCGGTCAGGCGGTGGAGTTCCTCGGCGCGTCCGACCAGGACGGGCGAGCCGTCGCGACCGCCCGGTGCACCGTCGGCCATGGGCGCCTCCACAGGGCCACGGGGAACGGATGATGCGAGAACCTACTGGCTCCGCCCGGAGGCGGCAAGGGTCACCCCGAGCGGCCGGTGCCCCGGCGGGTCCGGTGCCGGGACAGCGCCGACGGTGCGTCAGCCCCTGCGCCGTGCGGGTGAGGCCCGGGGTTGCGAACGCCCGTCCGGTGCCGGGGTGTGTGTTCCTTGGGGCAGCGGACGCCACCCGGGCGCTGCGAACCTCTCACAGGAGTCGTCTTGCGCAGGACACTGCTCACCACCACGCTCGTGATCGCCGCCACCGCCGTGGCCGCCCTGCCCGCCTCCGGCGCGGCCGCCCCGGGCGCCGCCGTCCCCGGATCCGCCGCGCACCGCCCGGCCCTGCCGGCCGACGGCACGGTCCGGGACGGCCTGCGCTCCGTCGGCCTGACGGACGACCAGCGCCTCGTCGCCTTCCCGGTGGTCCACCCCGACCAGGCCCGGACGATCGGGGCCGTCGACGGGCTGCAGGGCGACACCCGCCTGGTCGGCATCGACTACCGCGTACAGAACGGCATGCTCTACGGAGTCGGCGACCAGGGCGGCATCTACACGATCGACGACACCAGCGGCTGCTCCACCAAGGTCTCGCAGCTCTCCGTGGCCCTGCAGGGCACGTACTTCGGCGTCGACTTCAACCCGGCCGCGAACCGGCTGCGGATCGTCTCGGACACCGGGCAGAACCTCCGCCACAACATCGACGACCCGAACGGCACCCCCGCCGCCGGCACCACCGCCGTCGACGGCATGCTCAGCAACCCGGCCGTCCCGCCCGCGACCACCCCCACCACGGCGACCGGCATCACCGGCTCGGCGTACACCAACAACGACCTCGACGCTGCCACCGCCACCACCCTCTTCGCCCTCGACACCGCGAACGACCGCATCTCCCTGCAGTCGCCCGCCAACGCCGGCACCCTCGCCCCCACCGGCCGCCTGGGCGTCGACGCCGGACCGGACGCGGGCTTCGACGTCCACTACTCGGCGAGCCGCGGCAGCAACCACGGCTACGCCGCGCTCGGTGTCGACGGGCAGCGGTCCTTCTACCGGGTCGACGTCCTGACCGGCCGCGCCGTGGCGCTCGGGACGTTCGGTGCGGACGACCAGGTGGTCGACATCGCCGTACCGCTCGGCCAGGACTGACGTCCCGCTCGCCCCGCCCGCGCCGCTGACGGCGCGAGCGATCCGCTCCGCCCGCTCCGCCCGCTCCGCCCGCTCCGCCCGTACGACCTGATGCCCTGTCCCCGACAGAGCTGAAGGCGGAACCGCCCACCACGACCCGTGTGCCGACGGTTCCGCCCCGCAGTCCGGCGCCTGCCTCAGAAACACCCGCCCGACTGCACCCCGTGTTCGACGCAGCACACCGCGTGGATTGGTCCGTCCTCCGAACGGGTTCCGAGATCCTGCGGTCGCCGGCGTCCGCCGCCGTGTTCACCCGGCCCTGCGACGCCGACATCCCCTCCCGGCCGCACCCGGGGCCCGTCCCGCCCGCGATCCGCCGCCCGCGTGCACCCGTGTCCGGTGCCGGGCCCACGCCGCTGTGCGACGGGGTGTGACCGGGCCGTTCCGGCAGGTCGCGTGACGGCCGACACGGGGTGTGACCGGCGCGGACGGTGCGGGTACGGGGCGGCTGCCTGCTACAGTCGATGTAGTTGCAGTTGTGGTTCCCATGAACTCTGTGTGCGCCTGCTGATTACTCGCGGGCGCCTTGTTTTTTCCCGGCTCTTTCCGGGTGGGCCATCATCTCGGCGACGCGTGGTGCGCGTGGTGTGCACCTCGGCATAGCCCCCTCGAAGGAGATTTCTTTTATGGCTTTCGGCACTGTGAAGTGGTTCAACTCGGAAAAGGGCTTCGGCTTCATCGAGCAGCAGGACGGCGGCGCTGACGTCTTCGCCCACTTCTCGAACATCAACGCCAACGGCTTCCGTGAGCTGCTCGAGGGCCAGCAGGTCGAGTTCGACGTCGTGCAGGGCCAGAAGGGCCTGCAGGCGGAGAACATCCGTCCGCTCTAGTCCTGTCGCTGTGGGCCCCCGCCGTGCGGGGGCCTGCAGCGTGTTCGCGCACCGTGCACCGCCGGGCACTCCCGGTGGGCACGCTGCGCGGGGCCGTGCGAGGTCGCACACGGTCCGCGGGCCTGCGCCCGTACGCCGGCGGCTGCCCACCGCAAGGGGGCGCCCCGGACGGTTACGCCGTCCGCGCCGGGCGCCCGTCCCCCCGGTTCGTTCTGGCAACTCCGTCCGGCCGTGGCCTGCGGAGCCTTCCCTGCGACGTGCCGCCCCGAGGAAGGTCTCCGCAATGAACCGTTCCAGCCGTTCGCCGTACCAGAACACCCGCTCGCGCCCCGCTTCCGGCGCGAGCTCCTTCGGTTCCGGCCGCCGTCCGGCCCCGTCGAGGGGCCGTCAGGCACCCGCCGGCCGCCAGGAGTTCGCGATGCCCGTGGACACCACGCCCGGGCTGCCCGCCGTCGAGGCGTTCGACGAGCTCGACATGCCGGCCGCACTGCTCACCACGCTGGCCCGGCACGGGGTCACGGAGCCCTTCCCGATCCAGGCCGCCACGCTGCCGAACTCGCTGGCCGGCCGCGACGTGCTCGGCCGCGGCCGCACGGGCTCCGGCAAGACGCTCGCCTTCGGCCTGGCCCTGCTGGCCCGCACCGCGGGCCGCCGCGCCGAGCCCGGCGAGCCGCTGGCGCTGGTGCTCGTGCCCACCCGTGAGCTCGCCCAGCAGGTCACCGAGGCGCTGACCCCGTACGCGCACGCGGTGCGGCTGAGGCTCGCCACCGTGGTCGGCGGGATGTCGATCGGCCGCCAGGCGCAGGCGCTCAAGCGCGGTGCCGAGGTCGTCGTGGCCACGCCCGGCCGGCTCAAGGACCTGATCCAGCGCGGTGACTGCCGGCTCGGCGAGGTCACCGTGACGGTGCTCGACGAGGCCGACCAGATGGCCGACATGGGCTTCCTGCCGCAGGTCACCGAGCTGCTGGAGCAGGTCGCCGTGGGCGGCCAGACGATGCTGTTCTCGGCCACCCTGGACCGCAACGTCGACCGGCTCGTGCGCCGGTTCCTGAAGGACCCGGTGACGCACTCGGTCGACCCGTCCGCCGCCACGGTGAGCACGATGGAGCACCACGTGCTGCACGTGCAGAGCCACGAGAAGGACGCGACGATCGCGCACATCGCCTCCCGCGAGGGCGGCGTGATCATGTTCACCGACACCAAGCACGGCGCCGACCGCCTGGTCCGCGACCTGCTGGCCAACGGCGTGAAGGCCGCCGCGCTGCACGGCGGCAAGTCGCAGCCGCAGCGCACCCGCACGCTGGAGCAGTTCCGCACCGGCCGGGTGACCGCGCTCGTCGCCACCAACGTCGCCGCCCGCGGCATCCACGTCGACGGGCTCGACCTGGTCGTCAACCTCGACCCGCCGGCCGACCACAAGGACTACCTGCACCGCGGCGGCCGTACCGCCCGGGCCGGGGAGACGGGCACCGTGGTCACGCTCGTCCTGCCCAACCAGCGCCGCGAGATGAGCCGCATGATGGCCACCGCCGGCATCACCCCCGCGACCGCGCGGGTGCAGCCGGGCGACGCGGAGCTGACGCGCATCACCGGTGCCCGGGTGCCCACCGGCGTGCCGGTCGTGATCGCCGACCCCGTGGTCGAGCGGCCGCGCCGCAGTGCCGCGCCCGGCCGCGACCGCCGCAGCCGTCCCGCCCGTGGTGCCGCGGCCGGCAGCCGTGGCGGCCGTCGCCCCACCCGCACCGCGTAGTCGCCCGGATCGTGCCCCGGGCCCGCCGCAGCAGCGGCGGGCCCGGGGCCGGTCAGCGGGGGTCGGGGGCGGTCACTGGTCGGAGTAGCTGAGGTCGCCCACCGTCCAGCTGCTGATGTCGGCGATCGCGATGCGGTACATGCCGCCGGTGTGGGGCAGCCCGAAACTGCCCTGCAGGATCCGTGCCACGTGCAGGTGCAGGTAGGTCGGGCCGGTGCCCGGTGCCGTACGGGAGTTCGGTCCGGCGGCGTCCGTCGCGAAGAGCGAGGCGAACGGCTTGAGGTGTTCGGAGGCTTCGAGCACCTCGGCCACCCGCTGCCGCCACACGGACTCCGGCGCGAGCCTGCCCGTGATGACGGCGCCTGGGACGACCACGGTGAGAGGCATCTGGTTGCTTCCCCCGGATTCCACCATGGCGGCGATGTCGACAAGCAGCCCATCGGGTTTCGTCATGCGGACAGGGTAGTCCCGGGCGCTCCGTGCTGTCGGCACCCGGTGGACTCCGTTCCCCGCCCCGCCGCCACGGCCCGGGAGCGGGCATGTGCGCAGGTCGGCCGGGTGCAGGTGGGCGGGATGCAGGTCGGCCGGGTGCAGGACGGCCGGAAATCGGCTCTGGCGCACCACCGCGGCGGGTACACGCCAGGACATGGGTACACATCTCATCACGGGGGCCGGCTCCGGCATCGGCGCGGCGACCGCAGGTCTGCTGGCGGAGCGCGGTGACGAACTCTGGCTCCTGGCACGGGACACGGCGCGGGCCGCGCAGCTGCGCGAGCAGTACCCCGGCAGCCGGACGCTCGTCGCGGACCTCGCCGTGCCCGGCGGCCTGGCGGCGGCCCTGGAGGGCCAGGACCGCCCCGGCCGGCTGGACTCGCTGCTGCACGTCGCCGGCGTCATGGAGCCCGGTGCGGTCGCCGACCTGGCGGCCGAACCGTGGCAGGAGACCTTCGCCGTCAACGTGATGGCGCCCGCCGAACTCACCCGGCTGCTGCTCCCCGCGCTGCGGGCCGCGGGCGGGCACGTGGTGTTCCTCAACTCCGGCGCGGGCCTGCACGCCCCGCCGGGCCTGGTCGCGTACGCGGCGTCGAAGTTCGCCCTGAAGGCGCTGGCCGAGGCGCTGCGCGCGGAGGAGCACCAGCACGGTGTGCGGGTCACCACCGTCTACCCGGGCGAGGTCGACACGCCGATGCAGGCGAGGCTCCACGACCGGCTCGGACTGCCCTACGACCCGCGGACCTGCATCCGCCCGGAGTCCGTCGCCGCCGCGGTGGCCACGGCCCTCGACCTGCCGCGGGACGGCACGCTCAGCGATCTGATGATCCGCCCGGGCTGTTGACCACGTCTGCCGGGCGCCGCACCGCGCCCGGCCCGTCGTCGTCGTCCGGGCCGCCACCGTGGTCCGCGTCGTGGTCCGGGCCGCCGTGGAGGTCGAGCCCGTCGTGGTCCGGCCCGTCGTCGTCCGGGCCGCCGTGGAGGTCGGCGTAGGCGGGCACCGCCGCGAGCAGCTGCGCGTGCGTGCCGAGTTGCGGGGCCGCGCCGTCGAGGAGGAGCACGCGGTCGGCGCGGCGGGCCGGCCCCGGTCGGTGGGTGACGGTGACGACGGTGCCGGGCCGCCCGCGGAACGCCTGCTCGACCCGCAGCTCCGCCGCCGCGTCGAGGTGCCGGGTCGCCTCGTCCAGCACCACGAGGCGGGCCGGTGAGAGGTAGGCCCGGACGAGGGCGACCAACTGCCGTTCGCCCGCCGACAGGGCGGCGGGTTCCACGTGTCCGTCGAGGCCGCCGACCCGCGCCAGCAGGCCGTCCGCGCCGAGCGCGGCGGCCGCCGCGGCGACGGCCGCCGCGGAGGAGTCCGGGGCGAGCCAGCGCAGGTTCTCGCCGAGCGGACCGGCGAACACGTAGGCGTCCTGCGGCAGCAGGACCCGGGCACGGGCCAGCACCGCCTCGGGGACCGCACCGGGCGGCACCCCGCCCAGCAGCACCCGGCCCCGCCCGGGGGGGACGATGCCGCACAGCACGTCGGCGAGGGTCGACTTGCCGATCCCCGACGGTCCGACCACGGCGAGGTGCTCCCCGTCCGCCAGGGCGAGGTCGAGAGCGTCGAGGACGGGTTCCGGCGCCGCGCCGTACGCGAACGTGACCCCGGCGAGCACGACCGAGCCGTCCGCGGGCCGCGCCTCCCGCCCGTCCGCGTCCGCGTCCGGGCCGTCAGCCTCGCGCCCGTCCGCCTCCTGCCCGTCCGCGTCCTGGCTCTCCGCCTCCGGGCCGTCCGCCGGGCGGGCGGGCGGCTCCGGGAGGCGGGCCGCGCCGGCGAGTCGCTCCGCGGCCACCGCCATGCGCAGCCAGGACGCGCCGACGCCCTGGACGAGGAGCCGCAGCGCGGGCTCCAGCGTGCCCGTGACGTACGCGAGGACGCCCACCACCTCGCCCGCGGTCATGCCCCGGCGCACCAGGGCAGGGGCGGCCAGGACCACCAGCAGCAGCGGCAGGTGGGCGCCCGCCGCCACGACCAGGCGGCGTACCCCCGCCACCAGGGCCAGCGCACGCCCGGCCGCGGCGTTCTCCGCCACCGCCGCCACGAGCTCGTGCTCGGCCCGCCCCTGGGCCCCGCACGCGACGAGGTCGCGCAGCGCCTGCAGCGTGTCGACGCTGAGCCGCGCCAGCTCCTCCTCCGCGAGGAACGCCTGCCGCTGCCGCCGGACGGTGGCCGGGGCCAGCGCGGCGAACGCCACCAGCGAGCCCAGCAGCGGTCCGGCGACCAGCGGCACCGCGGCAGGCGCGAGCGCGGCGGTGCCGGCCACGACCACCACCGCCGTCAGGGCGAAGTGCGAGACGACCAGCAGCTGCCCGGCCGCGGCGTCGCGGACCGCTTCCACCTGGCGGGTGAGCTGGGCGACCACCACGGCGGCGGAGCCGTCCCGGCGGCCGCGGGCCGCGACGGCCCGGTGCAGGGTGCCCGTCACCACCGCCCGCATCAGCCGGTCGCGCAGCGGTTCGACGATCTCGGCGAGCCACGGGTAGGTCTGCCGGGAGGCCCACGCCCCGAGCAGGGTGACGGCAGCGAAGACGGACAGCCACAGCGCTGCGGGGCCGGGCCGGTGGACGAGGAAACCGCGGTCGACGGCGAGGGCCAGTGCCTTGCCGGATACCAGGGCGGGCGCCGCGGAGAGCAGGGTCCAGAGGGCGAGCCGGAGGGCGGCCCGGCGGCTGTCGGCGAGGGCGGTGCGCAGCAGCCGGGCGGCCGCCCGGCCTGGCGTGGCGGCAGGCTTCCCGGCCGCCGGCCGGTCGGCCGCACCGGCTCCCGCCGTTCCTGCCGCATCCGCCGTACCTGCTGTACCCGTCGTTCCTGGCCTGCCTGTCGTGTCCGCCGGGCCGGTGGTGCCGGTGGTGCCGGTGGTGGCTGGGGGCATCTGGGGGTCCTCCCGCTCGTCGGGGTGTCGGTCGCTCCGCAGCGGGACGTCAGAGGGCGGCGTCCGTGCTCGCCGGGCCGCCGCCGAAGAGGCGCCGGTAGGCCGGGTCCGGCCACAGTTCCGCGTGCGGGGCCAGCGCGCGGATGCGCCCCTCGTGCAGCCAGGCCACGGCGTCCGCGCGGGCCGCCGTCGAGGCGCGGCGGGTCACCGTGAGCCGGGTGTGCCCGGCCCGCCCGTCCGCGACGGCCCGCAGTACGGCGGTCTCGGTGGCCGTGTCCAGGCTGGAGGTGGCGTCGTCGAGCACGAGGAGCCGCGCCCGCCGGGCGAACGCACGGGCCAGACCGAGGCGCTGGCGCTCCCCGCCGGACAGCGGGACGAGCGGCACGGCCGTCCCGTAGCCGGCCGGGAGGCGCCGGACGAAGGCGTCGGCCTGCGCGGCCTCAGCCGCGTGCCGCACCACCCCGCCGGGCACGGGCACCGGGCCGAGCCCGATCGCGTCCTCGACGGTGCGGCCCGGCAGCACGGGGTCCGGGAAGCCGTAGGCGACGGCGGTCCGCAGGACTTCCGGGCGGATCTCCCGGAGCGGGACGCCGTCGAGCAGCACCTCGCCCTCGTCGGGGGCGAGCAGCCCGCCGGCCAGGGCGGCCAGCAGAGAAGTGCCCGAGCCGGAGACTCCCACCACCGCCACCCACGTGCCGCCGGGCACGGTGAGGGCGAGCCCGTCGAGGACGGCTGCACCGGACCGCCGCACCACGATGCCGCGCAGGTCGAGGCGGCCGTCGCCGTCGGGCAGCGGGCGTGTGCCCGCGGCGGGCACCGGGGTCTCCAGCACGTCCCGTACCCGGGCGGCCCCGGCGCGTGCCCGGGAGAGGTCGAGGAGGCTCTGCGCCGTCCCGAACCCGCTGAGGCCGATGCCGGTGTAGCCGAGGGCGGCGAGCAGACCGCCCACGGTGAGGCGGCCCGCGGTCAGCTCCACGCCGGCGGTCGCGAGGACGGCCAGCTGGGTGGCGGGTGCGAGCAGGGCCGTGGCCCAGGCGACGCGCCGCTGGCTCTCCCACAGCGCGCGGCCGTGCCGGGAGAGCTCCGGCACGGGCCGCAGCACCCGCTCGATCTCCCGGTCGGCCGTGCCGGACGCGGCGATGCTCCGGGCCCCGGTCAGTGCGTCCACCAGGCCCGCCGCGACCGCCGCCTGCGCCCGCTGGTACCCCTCGCCCAGGCGTGCGGTGCGCCGCAGGTGACCGCGGACGAGGAGGTACGCGGCCGGGGCGCTCACCAGGAAGGCGAGGGCGAGCGGCACCGCGAGCAGTGCCAGGGCGGCGACGGCGCCGACCGCCATCAGCAGCTGGGCCGCCGACCAGACCACGGCCGGTGCGGCGAGCGCCGCCTCCGGCGCACTGCCGGTCAGGCGCGCCACCAGGTCGCCCGCGGGCAGCCGGTGGGCGGGGTGGGCGCCGGCCGCCACGACCCGGCGCACCATGGCCGCACGCAGGTGCGCGGTCGCGTCGGCCGTGGCGCGCGGCCCGGCGTACTGGCCGGCGCACTCGGCACCCGCCAGGAGGACGAGGACGGTGAGCAGCGGGACGGCCGCCGCCGCACCGCGGCCGGAGAGCGCCCGGTCGACGGCGTCGGCGAGGACCGCCGGGAGGAGGAGGGTGGCCGTGGTGCTCCCGGCCACCGCGAGGGCGAGCACCGCGGACCAGCGGCGGCCGTGCAGCAGCAGCCGGCGCCGGTGTCCGGTGCGGTGGTCGGTGCGGTGTCCGGTGCGGGGCTCGCCGGTGCCGGGTGCGGGTGCGGGTGCGTGGCGTCCTGCGGCCATGGGGTCCTCCGGATGATGCGTCGGCGGGCCGCGCACGGGCGCCGTGGGCGGCAGGACGGGCGGATGTGCAGGCCGGCCCGGGCGGTCGCTGCCGCCCGGGCCGGTTCACTGCGAGGGGTCAGCCGTCGGCACGCCGGCCGGCGGACCCGCTGCCGCTCAGAGGCAGAGCAGCGTGCTGACCGTGCTGTTGGTGCAGTTGACGGCGCTCAGCGAGCTGAGGACCGACTGGTACTCGGTGGTCTCCTCGGGCGTCTCGAGCGCCTGCAGGCTCAGGATCGACATGGTGAACTCCCATCGGGTCGTGGAACCGTGCTCCCGGCGGTCTGCCGGAACTCGTGGGCGGCGGGTCCTCCCGCCGCGGTGGGGGCCGCCGGCGCGGGGCCGGCGGGTGGAGGGGTCAGGGACGGCCGTCGGGCGGCGCGGTCGCCGGGCCGGGCCAGAACGGCAGCGGGTCGGTGCCGGCGAAGGCGTACCCGAGTGCGGCCATCAGCCCGGCGGAGCCGGTCGCCAGGTCCATCGACAGCCGCAGCAGCTGTTCCCCGGGGAAGGCGAGGCGGCCCTCGTACGGGACGGCGTGCCAGGCCAGCCGGCGGACGTGGCGGCGGATCACGCCGGCGTGCGCCGCGGTGTCGCCCTGCAGCAGCCGCAGCAGCGCGATCAGCCCGGCCCGTCCGTTGAACAGTCCGGACTGGACGATGAACTCGGGCTCGGCGGCGCCCCGGATGCCCGCGAGCTGCTCCGCGGCCTGCGCGTCGGGCCGGTGCTGCAGGTAGGCGTGGAGCACCGCGCCGATGCCGGCGCTGCCGGACTCCAGGTAGGGCAGCACCCGGGTGCCGTCGTCCACCTGCAGGGTGCCGTCCTCGGCGGTCACGCAGCGGGTGAGGTCCCGGGCGAGGGCCTGGCCGGCGAGGTCGAGCAGGCCGTCGTCGCCCGTGCTCCCGTGCAGGTGGAGGAGGAGCAGGGCGGTCCCCGAGGCACCGTGGAGCAGGCCCGCGCGGGCGGCCGGGGAGGCCGCCGGGGTGCCGGTCGTCGTCAGGCCGAGCTTCGCCGCGGCCCGCTCGGCCGCGTCGAGGGCGGCGAGGTGCAGGGCGTGGTCGCCGGTGGCCCGGGCGAAGTGGTGCAGGGCCAGGCCGATCCCGGCGAGGCCGCCCGCGAGGTCGGGGCCGTGGCCCTCCGGGTCGTCCTTGAGGAGGCGGTCGAGCAGGTTCATCGCCTCGGGACGCCGCCCGAGGAGGTCCAGGACGTACGCGACGCCGTGCCCGCCGATGAACAGGCCGGGTCGGCAGGGTTCGCGGGCGACGGCGTCCAGCAGCCACTGCACGTGCTCCTCGTCGACCGCCGCACCCGTGGCGTGGAGGGCCCACAGCACTCCGGCCGCGCCGTACGCCAGGCCGAGGCCGTCGTGGGTGAACTGCCCCGGGTCGCCGGGGAAGAGACGGTCGGTGCGTTCCGGTGCGGCGCTCGCGGCGACGGCCGCGGCGAGCTCCTCGCGCAGGTCCGGCCAGCGGGCCGGGTCGCCGTCGAGCAGCTCCGCGAACGGCTCCGCGAACGGTTCCCCGCGCGGTGCTGGTGCTGGTGCTGGTGCCGGTGCTGGTGCCGGTGTGGGTGCCGGTGCTGACGCCGGTGGTGCGGCCGGTGGCGCCGCCGGAACGCCGCCCGGTTGCAGCGCCCCGGGGGGCAGGCCGAACCGCTCCTCGGCGGCGTGGGCCAGCGCCTCCGCCTTGCCGGGGGCGAGCGCGGAGAGCGGCAGCAGGGGGAGGAAGATCCAGAGCCGCAGCGCGGCCAGCGCGTAGGTGTCGACGTCGGTGCCGGTGAGCTCCGGCGGCGCCGCGAATCCGGCGGCGCCGAGCGCGGGGCGGACGAACCGGTCGACGGGGGAGGCGAGTTCGAAGTCGACGAAGGCGACCCGGCCGTCCGGCCGGACGATCAGGTTGCGCGGGTGGAGGTCGCCGAAGACGATGCCCCGCGCGTGGATCTCCCGCAGCCCCTGCTCCACGCCGTCGATGATGCGCAGCGCGTCGTCGCGGTAGGCCGCCACGGTCCCGGGTGCGGGATCGGGGTGGATCAGGGGGTAGTTCCGTCCGAACCAGCGGTGCAGCGGCTCGCCCTCGACGTACTCCTGCACGAGGAAGTGGTGCTCCCAGGCGGTGAGGTGGCCGAGTGCCGCCGGGACGGCGTCCACCCCCTCCAGGTGCCGGAGCACGTCGTGCTCGCGGCCCAGGCGCAGCACGGCGTCCTCGCCGCGCTGGTCGAGTCCGGCGTGCGGCCTGGCCTCCTTCAGCACCACCTGCGGGCCGCCGCCGGTCGGCCGGCCGAGGTAGATGCCGCCGCCGTTGGAGAAGTGCAGGGCGCGTTCGACGGCGTACGGGAAGGCGTCCGTGCTGGCGGTGGCGGATCCGGCGAGCGCCTCGCGCAGGACATCCGGCACGGGGGCCCACTCCGGCACCTCGAACACGGCGCGCCGCACGTCGGGGCGGAGCCGGCCCGAGGGCTCGCGGAAGGCCAGCACGAGCTCCCCGGTCTCCGAACGGCAGAACTGCTCCGTGAAACCGCCGTAGCGCAGGTACAACGGCCCGTTCCGCCAGCGCAGGTCGCTCAGGATGTACGGGCCGGGCTCGCCGTCGAGTGCCGCGTCGAGGTCGTGCAGGCACTGCTCCAGCGCCGTGTCGTCGGGCGGGTAGATCGTCATGAACTTGCCGCTCGAACCCCGGGACGCGTACTTGGCGTTCTGGGTCTGCACCAGCACGGGGCTGCGCAGGAACTTGAACGCCACCTGCTGTCCGACGCAGTAGTCCCGGACCACGGCCAGGATGCGCTCGGCGTTGTCCAGGCACGCGGAGACGTGGATCTTCCAGCCCTGGTCGGGCAGGGCCGCCGCGGCCGGATGGAGGCCGGCCCACACCTCGCGGACGTTGCGCACCCATCCGGGCGGCACCGGTTCCCGGGTGGCGGCGAACTCCTCCAGGGCGGCCCATCGCACCGGTGAGTCGTAGAACAGCTTGTCGGCGTAGGAGTACGCCTCGTATCGCATGTCCATCAGGACCCTCCAGAGGTCTCGTGGGGTGGCTGGTCGGTGCCGTGTCCGGCGCATCGCGCGGCGCCGGACACGGGATGGCCCGGTGCCGCGCAGGCAGGTCTGTCCGAGGTGGGCGGGGGCTGAGGGGCCGGGCTGCCGGCGTGTCCCCCGGGGACGGTCGAGCCCCGCAACGTGGCCGCGGGGGTGGGTTCGTGGGGCGGGCCGCCGGCCGGTCGTGCTCCGGGCCGGTCCGGTTTCCGCCGAGGTGAACGCTAGGTTCGGCCGCCGGCTGCCGGGCAGGGCGCGGCCGGGGCGCACGCGTGCGGCGCCGTAACGCTCTGTTCGCACGTGGTACTCCGCAGGCCACCGCGCACCCGGGGCGCCGGCCGGGGCCGGGCTGCGCTCCGGCCCGCGGGCCCGGTCCCTAGGGCGCGATGGCCGCGCCCCGGCGCGGGACCGCCGCCACCTGCGCCGCGCGGGCGCATGGCCGGCCCGATCGCTCCGGCGTGACAGGACCACCGGGAGTGCGCCCCGCGCAGCAGAGGTGACGAAGCGTCAGACTTGATAGATCCTTGACAAGTTGTGTGCGGTGATGTTCTTTTCGGCGCGATTGGGCGGAGCGGGCGGAGTGGGCGGGGCAGGCGCACGGCCGCCCCCGCGTACGCGAACGGGCCGAGCGGCGGTCGGCCGCGTGTGGCCCGGACCGGCGAGGGCAGACGGCGACCCGAACGGACGCCCGCCAGCCGGCCGGCGCCGGCGACAGGAGGTCGGATCCATGGCGCTCGTGGCAGTTGTCTCCCTGGCGGTCGTGGTCTTCGCCGCCGGACTCGGCATGGCCGTGGCGGCCGTCGCCCTCGTCGGTCTCTTCTCACCGGCGCCCCGCCGGACCTGACCCCCGGGCCCCGGCCGGACCCTGCTGACTCCCGGCCCCGGCCGGACCCTGCTGACTCCCGGCCCCGGCCGGACTGTGCGGAGGAGGGCCCGGGCCGGTCAGGGGGCCGACGGCAGGCGCGCCGCGACCTGCCAGCCGCCCTCCGGAAGGGGACCGGCCGTGAGGGTGCCGCCGAGGACGGTCGCGCGTTCGGCGAGACCGACCAGGCCGAAGCCGCCTCCGCCTCCGGCACCAGCACCGGCACCGGCACCGCCTCCGCCTCCGGCACCGGCACCGCCTCCGGCACCGGCCTCCGCCGGAGGCGGATGCGCGTCCGCGCCGTCGTCGGTCACGGTGACCTCCAGCGCACCCGCGCGGGCCTCCACGGCCACGGCCACCGAGGTCGCGCCGGCCGCGTGCTTGCGCACGTTGGTCAGGGACTCCCGGACGATGCGGTGCACCGCCGCCGCGAGCTCGGGGGAGAGCGGGTCCGGCAGGTCGGGCGAGATCCGCAGCCGGACGGGCGGGCCGGTCCGTGCGAACGCGTCCGCCAGCGCCCGTACCTCGGCCAGCCCCGCGACCGGTGCGGTCGGCGCGCCCTCCTCGCGCAGCAGCCCCACCAGTCGCCGCATCGAGGCCAGTGCCCGGTCGGCCGCGGCCTCGATCCCGGCCAGTGCGGTCTGTGCCTGCCCGGCGTCGGCGCTCACGTACCGCGCGGCCCGCGCCTGCACCACGATGCCGGTGACATGGTGCGCGACGAGGTCGTGCAGCTCCCTCGCCAGCTCCAGGCGCTCCGCCTCGCGCACGGCGGCCACGTCACGCAGCTGCTTGCCGTCCTGCGCGCGCAGCAGCAGGCACGCGGCGGTGACCGCCGCCGTCAGGACGGCGAAGACCAGCGTGAACGGTCCGGGGTCCTCGTCGCGCAGCGGCACGCCCACCGCGCCGGCCCCCAGGGCCGCGCCGAGCAGCGCCGCGGTGCGCGGCGGGGCCGTGCGCAGCACCTCGGCCAGCAGCACCAGCAGCGCGGCGGCCTCGCCCGCGCCCCACACGGACAGCGGCGGATCCCACAGCAGCAGGGCCAGTGTCACCGACCACGACAGCGCCGCGGCCACGTCGGCCCGTACGGTCGGCGGCACCCGGGCGAGGGGGATCGCACAGCAGCACACCAGGACGCCGCAGACCCACACGAGCACGTGCGGCCCGGTCGGCTGGCCGGCCAGCAGCGCCCCCTCCAGGCTGACCAGGGTCACCAGCAGCGCGGCGGCGGCGATCCGGGCGGCGGCCCCGGCCCGCGGGCGTCTCCACGGCGTCATCGCGGCCCTCCTCCGTCCCGGTCCGCGCCCGGTCGGGTACGGACCGGTCCTCCCATGGGACGGGGCGCCCACCGGCCCCGCAACCGCCGGCCGGCCCCGGCCCCCGCGGCCCGGGGTTGCGGGCCGGCAGGCCGTCCGCTGCGATGAGAAGGCCCGTGCCGGACCTGCGGGACCGCAATGGCGGGAGCAGCGGGGAAGGGCGGCAGCAGCGGGGAAGGAGCGGCGGCCATGGCGATCTCGGTGGTGATCGCGGACGACCAGGAGATGGTGCGGGCCGGCTTCCGGATGATCCTCGACAGCCAGGACGACATCGAGGTCCTCGCCGACGTGGCCGACGGCGTTGCCGCGCTGGAGGCGGCCGAACGCCTCTGGCCCGACGTGCTGCTCCTCGACATCCGCATGCCCGGCGTCGACGGGCTGGAGGTGACCCGCCGGCTGAACGCGCCGGGACGCGCGCACACCCCGCGGATCGTCATCGTCACCACCTTCGACCTGGACGCGTACGTCGCCGCCGCGCTGCGCGACGGCGCGGGCGGCTTCCTGCTCAAGGACGCCAGCGCGGCGATGCTCGTCGAGGCGGTCCGCGCGGCCGCCGCGGGGGACGCCCTGATCTCCCCGGCCATCACCGTACGGCTGCTGCGCGAGCTGCGGCCCGCGGCGCGGCGGGCCGGGCCCCGGGAGCCGTCCGAGCCGCTCACCGGGCGCGAACGCGACGTGGTGCGGCGCCTGGCGCACGGGCGGACGAACGCCGAGATCGCGGCGGACCTCTTCGTGTCGCTCTCCACCGTGAAGTCGCACCTCGCGAACGTCCAGGCCAAGCTCCGGGCGCGGAACCGCGTGGAGATCGCGGCATGGGCCTGGGCGAGCGGCCTGCCGGACGAGCCCGGGTAGCGGGCGCCGGGTAGCGGGTGGCGGGACTCGTCCTTTCGGCCGGTGCGTGATGGCTGCGCGGCCGATGCGCCCGGTGCGCGGCGGTCCGTAGCGTGGGAGCAGCGGCACGGGCGCCACCGCGGCCGACGGGCGCAGGCCGTCACGCCGCCCGCCCACCCGCGCCTGCCCGCACCCGTCCTCCGGGCACTCGTCCTCCCGGCCCCCGGGCTGCTCCGGCCCGGCCCGGGCACCTGCCGCGCCGTCGACGCGGCGCCGCCACCGTGGAAGGAATCCCCATGCTGACGACCGAACGCCGCTCCGACTTCGCCGCGGACCTCACGCTGCCCCGCCATCCCAGGGCGGCCGGGCAGGCCCGGCGCGTGGTGAGCGCCATGGACCTGGAGGACCAGGACCTCGCGGACCGCGGCCACCTGCTGGTCACCGAGGCCGTCGCCAACGCCGTCGAGCACGCCTCCGGTACGCACCTGCAGGTGGTGCTCGCCCGCGACGAGCGGACCGGCGGCCTCTTCGCCGCGGTGTTCGACGCCGAGCCGGCGCGTCCGGTGCAGCGGCACGTGCCGGCCGAGGGGTTGGCCGAGTCCGGCCGCGGCATGGCGCTGATCCGGACGCTGAGCGAGGACTGGGGGTGCCTCGCGGCTGGGGAGGGCAAGTGGGTCTGGTTCCATCTCGTCCCCACGGCCACGGCGCCGCTGCCGCCCTGACCCGGCCCTCCACACGGAGCCCGCACACCGGCCGTCGCCGTCGCCTCCCCGCCGGTTCGGCCGTCGGTCGGGCCGCCGGTCCGGCCCGTGGAGCCCGCTCCTCGGCCCGCGGCCGCGTCGTGCCCGGCCGTTCGCGCCGTCCGTCGGCATAATCATCCAAATGTGGACAAAGGTGACGATGTGTCGGCGCGGTGCGCGGCCCGCCGACCCCGGGAGCACCCGTTGCCGGGCACCGGGCGGAACCCCGGGCGGAACCCCGGTCGGCGCCCGGGCGACGCGGCCGCTGCCCGAGCGGTCGGTGCCCGAGCGGCCGGGTGAGGGACGGTGACCGCCGCTGAGGCGCAGGCGAGGACGCCCGCCGCCAAGCTGACGCTCCCGACGCTCACCGCCGTGGTCGTCGGCTCGATGGTCGGTGCGGGCGTCTTCTCGCTGCCGGGCCGGTTCGCCCAGGAGACCGGCATCGCCGGGGCCCTGATCGCCTGGGCGGTCGCCGGCACCGGCATGCTGATGCTCGCCTTCGTCTTCCAGACGCTCGCCGTCCGCAGGCCCGACCTCGACGCCGGCGTCTACGCCTACGCCAAGGCCGGGTTCGGCGAGTACCTCGGCTTCTTCTCGGCCTTCGGCTACTGGGCCAGCGCCTGCGTCGGCAACGTGACCTACTGGGTCCTCATCATGTCGACGATCGGCGGCATCGCGCCCGCGCTGGGCGACGGCGACACCGTGCTCGCCATCGTGCTCTCCTCGGTCGGGCTCTGGGCCTTCTTCCTCGTCGTCCGGCGCGGCGTCCGGGAGGCGGCCACGATCAACCGGATCGTCACCGTGGCGAAGGTCGTGCCGATCCTCGTCTTCGTCGTGCTCGCGCTCTTCTACCTCGACCCGTCGGTCTTCGCGGACAACTTCCGCGCCGCCGACCTCGGATCGCTGTTCGAGCAGGTGCGCGGCACCATGCTCGCGACCGTCTTCGTCTTCCTCGGCGTCGAGGGCGCCAGCGTCTACTCCCGGCACGCCGAGCGCCGGGAGGACGTCGGCCGTGCGACCGTCCTGGGCTTCCTCAGCGTCTTCGCGGTCTTCGCCTCGGTGACGATCGTCTCCTACGGCCTGCTGCCGCGCAGCGAGATCGCCGCCCTCCGCCAGCCCTCGATGGCCGGGGTCCTGCGGTCCGCGGTCGGCGAGTGGGGCGAGGTCTTCGTGAGCGTCGGGCTCATCGTCTCCGTGCTCGGTGCCTACCTCGCCTGGACGCTGATGGCCGCCGAGGTGCTCCTCGTCGCCGCGAAGGACCGCGACATGCCGCGCTTCCTCGGCCGGACCACGCGTGCCGACGTCCCCGTCCCGGCGCTGTTCCTCACCACGGTGCTGTCGCAGATCGTGCTGGTGATCACGTACTTCTCCGACGACGCCTTCAACTTCGCCCTCGACCTCACCAGCGCGCTCACCCTGATCCCCTTCCTGCTCGCCGCGGCGTTCGCGCTGAAGATCGCCCTGCCCGGCCGGGGGCGGCCCGGGGCCGTCCCCCCGGGCGGGGGCGCCGGGGCCGGGGCCGGGGCCGGGGCGGCCGCGGGCGGTCCGGCGAAGCGTGACCTCGCCGTCGCCGTCGTCGCCGTGATCTACACCGCGTTCCTGCTGTACGCGGCCGGCCTGAAGTTCGTGCTGGTCTCGTTCATCGTCTACGCGCCCGCCACCGTGCTGTTCGTCATGGCGCGCCGCGAGCAGCGGCGCCGGCTCTTCTCGGCGCGCGAACTCGTCATCCTCGCGGTCTCGCTGGCGGGAGCGGTGGTCGGCGTGCTCGCCCTCGCCCTCGGCTGGATCGAGCTGTAGCCGCCCGCACCGCCCGCACCGCCGCACCGCCCGCACCGCCGCACCACCCGCACCGCCGCACCACCCGCACCGCCGCCGCGCCCCACCGATGTCCCCGCTCCGAAGTGAGGAAGGCCATGACAGACACCACCCCCACCGCCTCCGCCGGTCACGGCGTGCACTCCGAGGTCGGACGGCTGCGCAAGGTGCTGGTGTGCGCACCCGGCCTCGCCCACCGGCGCCTGACACCCGGCAACGCGGACGACCTGCTCTTCGACGACGTCCTGTGGGTGGAGAACGCCCAGCGCGACCACGCCGACTTCGTCAACAAGCTCCGCGGGCGCGGGGTCGACGTCGTCGAACTGCACGACCTGCTCGCCCGGACGATGGCCCTGCCCGACGCCCGGTCCTGGCTGCTCGACCGCAAGATCACCGCGAACGAGGTCGGGCTCGGCCTCGTCGAGGGCACCCGCGCCTACCTGGAGTCCCTGGAGCCCCGCGCCCTGGCCGAGTTCCTCATCGGCGGCCTGGCCACCACCGACCTGCCCGAGGACTTCCGCACCGGTTACCTCGCCCTCGCCCGCGAGGCCACCGGCGCCCGCGAGTACCTCATGCCCCCGCTGCCCAACACGCTCTACACCCGCGACACCACCTGCTGGCTCTACGGCGGCCTCACCCTCAACCCGCTCTACTGGCCCGCCCGCCACGACGAGACCCTGCTCATGAAGGCGATCTACACCTTCCACCCCGACCACAAGGACTCCACCGTCTGGTGGGGCGACCCCGAACAGGACTGGGGCCAGGCCACCTTCGAGGGCGGCGACATCATGCCCGTCGGCAACGGCGTCGTCCTCATGGGCATGAGCGAGCGCACCTCCCGGCAGGCGATCACCCAGGTCGCCGCCGCGCTCTTCGCCCGGGGCGCCGCCGAGCACGTGATCGTGGCCGGCATGCCCAAGCTCCGCTCCGCGATGCACCTCGACACGGTGTTCACCTTCGCCGACCGCGACATCGTCACCCTCTACCCGACGATCATGGATGCGGTCCACACCTTCTCGCTCCGCCCGGGCGACCGCGCGCCCGGCGTCGAGATCACCGACGAGGGCTCACGCGCCTTCACCGACGTGGTCGCGCGGGCCCTCGGACTGCCCGCGCTGCGGGTGATCGCCACCGGCGGCGACGTGTACGCCTCCGAACGCCAGCAGTGGGACAGCGGCAACAACGCGGTCGCCGTCGAACCCGGCGTCGTCTTCACCTACGACCGCAACACCACCACCAACACCCTGCTCCGCAAGGCCGGTGTCGAGGTGATCACCATCGTCGGCGCCGAGCTCGGCCGCGGCCGCGGCGGCGGCCACTGCATGACCTGCCCGATCGTCCGCGACGCCGTGGATTACTGACCGCCCCACCCGCAGGACGGGCGCGGCGATCCGGCCCCGCCCGTCCGGAGCCCGGGAGGGACGGGTGCGCCGGGCTGCGGCAGGCCCCGGCTCAGCGGTGCCAGCCGCGGATCGCGACGGCCGTGCTGCGCACGTCGAGCGCCTCGTCGCGGATGCGGCGGGCGAGTTCGACCGCGGCCTTGGGCTCCGCGGTGACGATCTCGCCGCTGGCGGCGAGGTAGGAGGCGGCGGCCACGGCCGCGAAGTGCTCGTTGCCGTGGTCGAGCGCGGGCACCCGGACGAGCTGGTGCATGAGGGCGGCGGCGCGCTGGTGCGGGGCGCCGTAGACGGGCACCTCCATGACCGCGTCGGCGTGCCGGGCGACCGCCGCGGCGAGCGAGCCGTAGTCGGTGATGTCGGGGTCGTGCGGCAGGAACTGGTGGGCGATGTCGAGGAGCCAGGCCCGGTCGATGTGGAGGATCACGCGGCGGTGTCCCGCTGGGCGCGAGTGGTGCTGCGCGCCGCGTACGGGCCGAACTCCTCCTCGAAGGCGGGGCCCCATGCCTGCGAGAAGTGCGCGGCGGCGGTCAGGAAGCGGTGGCGCCGCTCGTCGGCCTCCTCGGCCAGCACCGTGCGGGCGTAGTCCGGCAGGGTCATCCCCGCCGCCTCGGCGCGCTGCGCGAGCGCCTGGTGGGCGTCGTCGTCGAGCCTGACGTTCAGCTGCTTCATGCGCAGCAGCGTAGCGGCGGGTATTCGGGCCTACAACCGGGTCGGCCGCAGTCGTGCGGCGGCCGCGGGTCGGGCGGGCCCCGGCGGGCGGCGGGCGGAGCGTACGGCCGCCGCCCGGCCGTGCACGGTCGCGCCCGGCCCGCGGGCCCTGCCCCGGGGTGTCGTGCGGCGGGAAATCCACAGCTCAACGCCATTGCGCCGACCCCTTCCGCCGATTATCGTCACTCTGACACAAATTGCGAAGGGGGGCCACATGGCCATCGCCGACACACTCGGCGGGCTCGTCGAGCCGCTCAACCACCAGCTGTTCCTGCTCGGCAACGACGCCGTCACCTGGGCCGAGCTCCTGGGCTTCGCCACCGGCGCCGTCTGCGTCTGGCTCTGCGTCCGGGCCACCGCCTGGAACTTCCCCGTCGGGATCGCCAACAACGTCTTCTTCCTCGTCCTCTTCTGGAGCGCCCGCCTCTACGCCGACGCCGCCCTGCAGGTCGTCTTCCTCCTGCTCGCCGCGCACGGCTGGCTGCGCTGGGCACGCGGCCGCGACCGGCTGACGGCCGGGCCCGTCGGCCGCGCCCCGGCCCGCACCCTGCTCGTCCTGCTCGCCCTCATGGTGCCGGTGACCGCCGGACTCACCCTGCTGCTCACCCGGGCGCACGACAGCGCGCCGTTCTGGGACGCCCTCACCACCGCCCTCTCGCTCGCCGCGCAGTGGCTGCTCAACGCCAAGCAGGTGGAGACCTGGTACTTCTGGATCGCCGCCGACCTCGTCTACATCCCGCTGTACGCCGCCAAGGGGCTGCAGCTGACCGCCGTCGTCTACACGCTGTTCCTGGGCATGTGCCTGATCGGGCTGCGCGCCTGGCGGCGAGGGGCGGCCACCGCCCGCCCGGCGGCACCGGTGGGGGTGCCCGCATGAGCGGCGCCTTCGCGCACGGCCTGGTGATCGGCAAGTTCTACCCGCCGCACTCCGGCCACCACTTCCTGATCCGCGCCGCCGCGGACGCCTGCCGGCGGGTGACGGTCGTCGTGATGGCCTCCTCGCAGGAGTCGGTCCCGCGGGCCGACCGCGTCGCCTGGATACGCGAGCGCTGGTCGGCCGAACCGCACGTCGCCGTCGTCGGGATCGCGGACGACCTCCCCGTCGACTACGACAGCGAGGACGCCTGGGCCGGGCACGTCGCGCTGATGCGCGAGGCCGTCGCCGCGGGCCCGCCCGCCCCGCCGGTCGACGCCGCCTTCAGCTCCGAGCCGTACGGCGTCGAACTGGCCCGCCGCTTCGGCGCCACCCCGGTGCTGCTCGACACCGGCCGCGACACGTTCGCCGTCTCCGGCACCAAGGTGCGGGCCGACCCGGTCGCGTACTGGGACGAGCTCGAACCGCCCGTGCGCGGCGGCCTGGCCCGCCGCGTCGTCGTGCTCGGCGCCGAGTCGACCGGCACCACCACGCTCGCCCGGGACCTCGCCGCCGCCCTGCGCGGGCGCGGCGGCCCGCACGCCCGCACCCACTGGGTGCCCGAGTACGGCCGCGAACTGACGGTCGCCAAGCTCGCGGTGGCCCGCGGCCTGGCCGCACCGGACGGGCCCCCGCCCACCGTCTTCGACCTCGACTGGACGGACGCCGACTTCGTCGCCGTCGGCCGCCGCCAGAACGAGGCCGAGGACCGCGCCGCCCGCGACGGCGGGCCGGTGCTGGTGTGCGACACCGACACCCTCGCCACCACGGTCTGGCAGGAGCGCTACACGGGCAGGGCCACCGGGCCCGTGCACCGGCTCGCCGCCGCCGTGCCGCCCCGCGCCCTGTACCTCCTGACCTCGCACGAGGACGTCGCGTTCGCCGATGACGGCCTGCGCGACGGCGAGCACCTGCGGCCGTGGATGACCGGCCGGTTCCGCGAGGTGCTCGCCGCCTCGGGCACGCCCTGGCGCGAACTGCGCGGCGACCGGGCCACCCGGCTGGCCGCCGCGCTCGCCGAGGTCGACACCCTGCTGGCCGGGGGCTGGGGGCTGGCCGAACCGCTGGGCTGACCGTCCGTCGGGCCGTGCCGGCACCTGCGGGCGGCGGTGCTCCGGCACCGGGAAAAGAAATCCTCCCGACCGCGGCAACCTTCCTCCGCCGGGCGGCGACCAGGGGACGAGCACCGGGCCGACGGGTCGTCATCCCGCCGGCCGTGCGCTCGGGCGGGCCCCCGGCATCCGGGACGGCCCCGCTCCCTGTCCCTGCAGCGGTAAGGAACTGTGAGACGTGAGCAAGCGAGCCATACGCCCCAAGCGCGGCCGGATCGTGGCCCTGGGCAGTGCGGCGGCCCTGGCGGCCGCCGGCGCGGCGGGCGGCATCTGGGCGAGCGCGGACGCGGCCGCGCCCACCCCGGTCGCGGGCACCTACACCCTCGTCGGCGCCGCCGGCGGCCTGTGCCTGGACGTGCCGGGGAGCAGCGTCGCGGACGGTGTCCAGCTCACCCAGCACGCGTGCGGCGGTGCGGGGCAGGCCTGGCGGCTCACCGCCGCGGGCAGCGGCTTCACGCTGGTGGCCGCGCACAGCGGCAAGTGCGCGGCCGTCCGCGACGCCAGGACGGGTGCGGGCGCCGCGGTGCAGCAGGAGGCGTGCACCACCGGCGCACCCGCGCAGACGTGGACCTTCACCGCCGTCGACGGCGGCTACCGCCTGGTCAACGGCGGCAGCGGCAAGTGCCTGGCCGTCAGGGACGGTTCGGCCGCGCCCGGCACGCCGGTGCAGCAGAACTCCTGCGGCTCCGCCCCGGCGAAGCGCTGGGCGCTGAAGGCCGTCGCGGCGACCGCGGCGCCGACCGCGAGCGGCACCGCCACGGCCACCGCGTCCGCGACACCCACGGCCTCCGCCAAGCCGACCGCCACGGCGACGGCGTCGGCGAAGCCCACCGCCACCGCGTCGCCCACCGCGACCGCGACCGCGACCGGAGCGATCCAGGCCTGGCCGACGCCCACCGTGGACGTCCCGCTGACGGCCACGCAGAAGGTGACGGGGGTGTTCGACGGCGGCGGCAGGCGCTACGTCGGCAAGGGCGCGCTCGGCACCGGCGGCCAGTCCGAGAGCCAGCCCGCGCTCTTCGAGCTCGCCGACGGCGCGGTGCTGCAGAACGTCGTGCTCGGCGACCCGGCCGCGGACGGCGTGCACTGCAGCGGCACCTGCACCCTCAGGAACGTCTGGTGGGAGAACGTCGGCGAGGACGCCGCCACCTTCAAGGGCACCTCGGCCTCGCAGGTGATGACCGTCGACGGCGGCGGCGCGCGCGGTGCCGCCGACAAGGTCTTCCAGCACAACGGCCCCGGCACGATGGTCATCAGGAACTTCCGGGTCGAGGACTTCGGCAAGCTCTACCGCTCGTGCGGCAACTGCAAGACGCAGTACGCCCGCCACGTCGTCATCGACAACGTGCTGGCCACCGTGCCCGGCAAGAAGATCGTCGGCATCAACCCCAACCTCGGCGACACCGCGAAGATCACCCGCCTCACCATCGCGGGGGACACCAGCCACAAGATCACCGTCTGCCAGCGCTTCACCGGCGTCACCAGCGGCGAGCCGAAGGAGGCCGGCAGCGGCCCCGACGGCACGTCCTGCCTCTACACCGCGGCCGACGTCACCTACCGGTCGTAACCGCAGGCCGTACACCGGGCGACGGCGGCGGGGCGGGTCTCCACCGCCCCGCCGCCGGGCCCGGACGGAGCCGCCCCGCCCGAATAGAATGGGGAGGCACCCCGCCGGCGACGGTGGGCGGGCGCGGGTGCCCGGCCGAGGAGGCGCGCCATGTCGGCTCCGTCCGCACCGCGGGGGCGGCCGCTGCCGCACGCGTCGGCCCTGGGTTTCGTCCGGCGGGCCGTCGGCCTGGAACACAACCCGCTCTGCCGCCGGTTCGACCTGGCCCGCAGTCGGCTCCGGCTGGCCGTGCTCGCCGCCGTGGCCGGTTCGCTGGCGGTCGCCGTGGTGGTCGCCGTGGTGCTCCTGAACGGCATCCGCACCGAGGCCGCCGAGACGGCGCTGCACCGGCACCGGGTGACCGCGACCACGGTCGCCGACGCGGTCGACACGCCCGGCCGGAGTGTCCGGCCCGCCCAGGCGCAGGCGATCTGGCAGTACCCCGCCGGACATCAGGAGAGCGGCCTGATCGGCGTGCCCGGCGGCGCCCCGGCCGGCACGGCCGTCCCGATCTGGGTCGACGACACCGCTGCCCGGGCCTCCGCGCCGCGCGGGCACACCGCGATGCAGTTCGCCGCCGGCGTGTACGGGCTCACCGCGCTCACCGGCATGGCGGGCGCGGTGGCGGGTGCGTACATGCTCCGCCGCAGGTCGATCGAGCGGGCCGCCGACCGTGCGTGGGAGGCCGAGTGGGCCGCCGTCGAACCGGGCTGGACCCGGCGCGGCCGGCCGGGCGGCGGCACGGAGCGCACCTGACGGCCTCCCCCGCGGCGCCGGGGGAGCGGAGCCGGGTCTCAGGGGCAGTAGCGCGGGGCCTGCGCGACGTTCTCCTTGGTGACCAGCAGCACCGGACTCTGCACGATCGGCTCGGTCTTCTCCCCGGCCAGCAGGTCGAGCACCCGGTGCACGGCCAGCTCACCGGTCGACAGCGCGGAGTTGGAGACCGTGGCGGACAGCCTGCCGTCCTTCACGGCGGCGAGACCCGCGTCTGTGCCGTTGACGGTGACGATCCTGACGTTCTCCGCCCCGGCGGCGTCGAACGCCGTGCGGGCGGCGAGGGCCATCCCCTCGTTGGCGACGAACGCGTACCCGAGGCCGGGGTACGCCTTGATCATGTCCGCGGCCACCGCCCGGGCGGTGGTGGGGTTGAACATCGCCCGCTTGTTGGCGACGACCCTGGCGTTGGACGGGAGCGCCGCCATGAACCCGTTGACCAGCAGGGTGGAGGCGGCCCCCGGGGAGCCTGAGATCACCGCGACCTGCACCTGCCGGCCGTGGGCGTCCGTGCCGATCCACCCGGCGTCCAGGGCGCCGACCTTCTGCAGGTCGACCACGGCGGCGCCGAGGATGCCCGTGGTGTCGTCGGGCACCACCGAGGTCAGGAAGATGGGGACGTGCGCGTCCCCGGCGGCGGCGATGTCACCGACCAGGCCGTCGAAGCTCACGGTCTGCACGATCAGCGCGTCCACCTTGCGCCCGATCATGTCCTCCACGTTGGTCCGCTCGGTCGCCGGGTTCTGCGCGGAGTTGGCCGTGACGACCTGGACGCCCTCCGCCTTCGCCGTCTGCTCGACGGCCTTCTGCAGGCACGTGTGGAACTCCGTGTCGGCGCCGTTGACGAAGCCCAGGACCAGGGGGCCGGAGCCGGTGGTCTCCGGTCGGGAGGCGCAGCCGGCGAGCGCCAGGGCGGCGGCGGTGACGACGGCGGCGAGTGCTCTCCGCGGGGGGACGGAAGCAGGCATGGGCCGGCCTTTCTGGCAGGAGGACGGGAGCGGCGGCGACGGTGGCGGCGATCCCGGTGGTGGGTGGTGGGTGGTGGGTGGTGGGGGTGGGGGGTCGTGGTGCCGACGGGCAGCGCGGTGCGGGGCCGCGGGCGGCTGCCGTGTTTCTGCAGGCCCGGGCCCCGGCGGCCGTGCTGCTCGAAGACGTCCGACGGCTGCCGAAGTTACCTCCAGGTGAACGGAATTCACCCGTCCGCGGGCGCAAGATAATGCTGCGCGTCCGGGCCTGCTCGGGCCGCCGGGGGCAGAAAGCTCCTTTGACATAGGTATGACGCCATGGCTAGATTCGCCCGGTGCCCACCTCCAGTGCCCCCGACCGGGACGACCGCGCCCTCGCCTCCGGGCTCGCGGCCGTCCTGCCGGTGCTGCACCGGGCACTCGACCGGGGCCTCGCCCTCGACTTCCCGCACCCCAGGCTCCCCGACGCCCAGTTGGCGCTGCTCCTGCTGGTCGGGGAGGGCGAGGGCGTCACCGTCCGCGCCGCCTCCCGGGCGCTGCTGATGAAGCCCAACAACGTGAGCGCCCTGGTCTCCCGGCTCGTCGAGCAGGGGCTGCTGGACCGGCGGCAGGACGAGGGCGACCGCCGCGTCGCGCACCTCCACCTCACGGCCGAGGCCCGCAGCCGCATCGCCGAGGCACAGGCGCTGAAGGCCGGTTACGTCGAGACGGCGCTGCGGGCCCTGACCGACGGCGAGGCGGCGGCACTCGGCTCCGCGCTCGTGGCCCTGCGGTCACTGACGGCGAGCGCCCAGCACCCTGCCGGCTGACCGGGCGATCGTCTGCGCCGCTCCGTCGGCCGGCTTGCCGTTCCGCAGTCCGTCGAGAAAGCCCTCGCCATGCCCTCCACCGTCGTGGACCCCTCCCGCCTGCCCTCCTCCCCGCCGACCGGGCCCTCCCGTGCTGCTCGCGCCGCCCGCGCCGCTCGTTCCAACCCGTGGCTGACACTGGCGGCCGTCGCGTTCGGCCTCTTCATGGTCGGGCTGGACGGCTCCGTCGTCGCCATCGCCAACCCGGAGATCGGGCGCGACCTGCACGCCTCCACCACCGACCTGCAATGGGTCACCAACTCCTACCTCCTGGCCCTCGCCGCGGCCCTCGTCCTCGGCGGCAAGCTCGGCGACCGCTTCGGCCGCCGCACCGTCTACCTCGTCGGCGTGGCGGGCTTCACCGCCGCCTCGGTCGCCATCGGCCTCGCCGGCTCGATCGACGGCGTGATCGCCTTCCGCGCTCTCCAGGGGCTGTTCGGTGCCCTCCTCATGCCCAACACCCTCGGCCTGCTGCGCGCGGTCTTCCCGCCGAAGCGCTTCGGCACGGCGGTCGGCATCTGGGCGATGGTCTCCTCCGTCTCCACCGCGCTGGGCCCGATCCTCGGCGGACTCCTCGTCGAGCACGTGGGCTGGGAGTCCGTCTTCTTCGTCAACGCCCCCGTCGGCCTGGTCGCGCTGGCCTTCAGCGCCGCGGTGCTGCCGCAGAGCCGCGCCACCACCGCGGGACAGCGGTTCGACCTCGCCGGCGTGGCGCTGCTCGCCGCGGGCCTGCTGGTGCTGGTGTTCGGCGTCGTCAGGGGCGGGACGTGGGGCTGGACCTCGGCACAGACCCTGGGCACCCTCGCCGCCGGCTGCGCCGTCCTGGCCCTGTTCGCAGGGTGGGAGACCCGGGTCGGGCACCCGCTGCTGCCGATGCGGCTGTTCCGCAACCCGGCCCTGACCGTCGGCACCGTCATCACGGCGGTCAACTTCTTCGTGCTGCTCGGCATGATCTTCTTCGTCATGCTCTACCTGCAGAACGTGCGCGGCCTCGGCCCGGTCGAGGCGGGTGTGCGGACGCTGCCGCTCAGCCTGGCGTCGGTCGTCGCGTCCCCCCTCGGCGCGGCCCTCACCGGCCGGTTCGGCGCCCGGCTGACCATGCCGCTCGGCATGCTCCTCCAGGCCGGGGCCTCGCTGGGCATGCTCGGCTGGGACACCCACTCCGGCTACGCCGCGCTGTGGCCGCCCTTCGTCGCGCTCGGCCTCGGCGTGGGCATGGTGATGGCCGCCTCCTCCGACGCGATCGTGGGCAGCGCCCCCGTCCGGGACGCCGGTGTGGCGGGCGGACTGCAGGCCACCGCGCTCCAGGTCGGCGGCGCCCTCGGCACGTCCGTGCTGGTCTCCCTGATCGGCAGCCGGGTCGGCGCCACCCTCGTGCCCGAGCTGACCGCGGCGGGCGTCCCGGCGCCCGCCGCGCAGGGGCTCGGCGCCGCGCGGGACGCCGTCTCGATGGGCGTCGCCCCCGTCGGCCCCGGCATGGCGGCGCCGCTGCGGGCGGCGGTCGTCGAGGGGAGCGGGCAGGCCTTCATGAACGGCGTGCACACCGCCGTCCTGGCCACCGCCGTCGTGTGCGTCCTCGGCGCCCTCCTCGCCGTGGCCGGCGTGCGGCGGGGCCCGTCCACCGGTGAGGTGGCCGTCCCGGCCCACTGACCGGCGGGACGACCCCGCGGAGCTGCCGGGCCCGGCCTGCCGCGCCGGGCCCGGCAGCTCCGCGGCCGCCGCGTCCGGGAGCGCCGGGCCGGGGGATCGTCGATACGCTCGGAACGTCCGTCCCGACCCGCGCGCCGCCCCCCGGCGGCCGCTGAGGACAGGCGGACGGACAGGCAGACAGGCGGACGGACGGACAGGCAGGCGGACGGACAGGAGGACGCCATGCCCGCAGACCGCACGGCGGCCGGCCCGGACGGGACCGGCAGCTACGGGGAGTCCCTCTTCGAGCCGTGGAAACCCGGCGAGGGCGAACGCATCGACCTGGGCTCGCTCGCGTACGACCACGTCACCCGGGCCCGGTTGCGTGCCGTCGGCGTCGGACCGGACACGCGCTGCCTCGACATCGGCGCCGGCACCGGGACGGTGGCCCGCTGGCTGGCCGGAGAGGCCGGGGCCGGCGACGTCCTCGCGGTCGACCGCGACGTCCGCTTCCTGGAACCGCACGCGGGCGGCGCGCTGCGGACCCTCGCCGCCGACGTCACGGACCCCGGCTTCGACCCGGGCCGGTTCGACCTGATCCACGCGCGATTCGTGCTCATGCACCTCCCCGACCGCCACCGGATCGTCGCGCACCTGCGCGACCTGCTGCTGCCCGGCGGGCACCTCGTCCTCGGCGACGCGATCGACCTGACCACCGCAGCACCACCGGACTCCCCCTACCGGCTGGCCATGCGCGCCATGTGGCGGGCGCTGCGCACCTCCATCGGCACCGACGTCGACTGGACGCCCGGCTACCCGCGGCTGCTGCGCGAGGCCGGCCTGACCGGGGTCGCCGCGGAGGTGCACGTGCCCCCGCTGGCCGCGGGCAGTCCGATCGCCGCGTTCTGGCTGGACACCTGGGCCCGGTCCCGCGAGGCCATGCTCGCCACCGGGCTCGTCGACGCCGCGCAGTTCGCCGACGCGCAGGAGGCCCTCGCCTCCGGCACCGCGGACGACCTGTCACCGGGGCTGGTCACGGCCTGGGGACGCCGCCCCTGAGCCGCCGACCTGCCCGACCTGCCCGACCCGCCCCGACCCGTCGCCGACCGGGGCGTCGGCGAAGCCCCCGCGTCCACGCCCGCCCCCGTGCGGCACCGGGGCGGGCGTGGACGCGG
>NZ_BPRL01000063.1:0-70587 GCF_045862635.1 Kitasatospora sp. NE20-6 | reverse complement strand
CAGGAGGTCGATGATGTAGATGCCGTTGCGCTCCGTGAAGATGAAGCGCTTCATCTTCGGGTTCCAACGACGGGTCTGGTGACCGAAGTGGACGCCGCTCTCCAGCAGCTCCCGCATCGTGACGACGGCCATGGCCGTGCTCCTCAGTGTTGCGCCCGGCGCGCCGCAGCTAGGGCAGGGTGCCGGGTCTCTCGGTTGTCTCCGTGCCGGCCAGGTGACCGTCACGCCTGACGACCCGCGCGTGCCAAGCCACCGAAACCCGGGTGGCCATGGGCCACGACAGGCTCGGCGGACCGAGCGGCACTCGCACCGGGAAGCATCGGCCGACCCCTTGAAGAGGCGGCCACTCCACCGGTGGCGGGGCGTGCGAAGTCGACCCGGTGGACCGGGTCGCGTGTGAAGTGTACGGGAAGGCCCGAGTTGCGGGCGACTCCGGCAGCCTGCGAACGCTGCACGGCATGCCCGGCCTCCCTGCAGGAGCACCCACCGAGGATCCGCCGATGACCCATCGAGGACCCGCCGAGGACCAACCGGTCGGACCGCAGGTGCAGGGTCGGGGCGGGGGACGGCCGGGGCCCTGCAACTGCGGGGCCGGACGCTACCGGGACGGCCGCGTGCGAGCGGACCCGGTCGGGTTCCGACCGGGTTCCGGGCCAGGTTCCGACCGGGTTCCGCCCGGCACGGGGCAGGGGGCCGGGACCGCGGTTCAGCTGCCGAAGGCCCTCCCGTTCGTCCCGCGCCGGTGGATGTTCACCCGGGTGGGTGGACCCGGTCGTCCACACCCCCCGGTTGTCCACAGGAACGGGGGCCGCACCGCACCGTCCGCAGCGCGACGGCGAGCCTGAACCGCATGACCCGCGATCCCGTCGCCCGGCCCCGTCCCCTCGCGCTGCACCCGACCACGGGGCGGCCCGCACCACTCGCCCTGCCGCCACCCACCCCGGATCGCCGGCAGCGGACCCTGCTCATGGCCCTGCTGCTGGCGAGCCTGCTCACGATCGCACTGCCCCAGGCCGGTGCACGGGCAGGCACCGGCAGCGGCGCCCGGCAGCGCGTCGGGGTGGACGGCGGCACGCGGCCCTTCCAGAGCACCGTCGGCCAAAGCACCGCCGGTCAGAGCACCGCCGGCGACAGAAGGGTCTGGCCGGTCGGTGGTCCCGGCGCGCTGCTCCGTCGTTTCGAGCCACCCGCGGCGCGCTGGGCCGCGGGGCACCGCGGGGTCGACCTCGCGGCCGCGGACGGAAGCCCGGTCAGGGCTGCGGCCGCCGGTGCGGTGACCTTCGCAGGCAGCGTGGCCGGCAGACCGGTGGTCGTGGTGACCCACCCCGCGTCGGGGACTCCGGCACTGCGTACGACGTACCTGCCGGTCGAAGGGGCACTGCCGGTCGGTACCGCCGTCTCGGCCGGCGACGTGATCGGCGCGGTGGCCGCCGAGTCGGGCCGGCACTGTGCGGCGAAGGCCTGCCTGCACTGGGGCCTGCTGCGCGGGCAGCGCTATCTCGACCCCTTGGCCCTGTTCGGATCCGGGCGGGTCCGGCTGCTGCCCCTCGGCAAGGCCGTCCACGGAGAAGCGGCCCAGCGGGCCGGGGCAGACGGGGCTCCGCGGCACGGCATCCGGGGCGGACGATCGCCGGCACGGTGTCGCGTGCCGGAGGAAGCGGCGCAGCGACCTCAGGAAGGCGTTCCCAGCCCGTTGAGCGCCACCGCCACCGCCATGTCGGCGATCGCCGCGGCCTCGGCCGGCGCAGCCCGTTCGATCTGGCGCACGGCGGACTCGACCACGCCTTGGAGCAGGGCCGCAGCGAGTCGCGGCCGCTCGTGGCCGAGGTCGCCGAGCGCTTCGACGACGAGCGTGATCAGGCCGGTGTGCGCCGCACGGATCCGCTCGCGGGCGCCGTCGTCGAGTTCGCGCTCGGAGATGGCGACCACGGCGACGTGCCGGGGGTCGGTGGCGAGGTGGAGCTGGCCCCGGACGTACGCCTCCAAACGGTCCCGGGCACCGTCGCACGCGGCCATACCGGCCTCGATCTCGGCAGCCCAGAGCGGGAAGTCGACGGCGCACAGCTCCTCGACGACGGCCGCACGCGAGCCGAAGTACTCGTAGACGGAGGAACGGGCGAGCCCGGTACGCGCGGCAAGCGCGGCGAAGGTCAGTGCGTCCCGCCCGCCCTCCGCCAGCAGGGCGCGGGCAGCGTCGAGAAGGGCTGCCCGTTGCAGTTGACGATGCTCGGCCACCGAGGCCGCCCGGATCTTCGGCACCCGTCCACTCTACGGAGGTGGGTTGCCGCACCGAACCGCCACCACGCGAACGAGCCAGGACGGGCGGGCAGTCGGGGCGGCCGGGACGAGTGGTCGGGCGGGTGCCGACAGGCCGGGCGGCCCGAACGGTCCGGCGCCTACCGCGACGTGCGGCCGGTGGCACCGCCCCTGCCCCGGTGCGGTTCAGCGGACGTCGGAGAGTTTCGCGCGCAACTGCAGCACGGACTTGGTGTGGATCTGGCTGACCCTGCTCTCGGTCACACCCAGGACCTGCCCGATCTCGGCCAGGGTGAGGCCCTCGTAGTAGTAGAGGGTCACCACGGTCTTCTCCCGCTCCGGCAGGGTGTTGACGGCTGTGGCCAGGAGGCGTCGTAGCTCGCGGTCCTCGGCGATCTCCACGGGGTTGTCCGCCCCGGAGTCCTCCAGGGTGTCCATGAGGGTCAGCGCGTCACCGCTCTCCCCGACCGGATGGATCAGCTCGTCCAGGGCCATCACGTTGGCGAGCGAGAGCTGGCTGAAGATCGTCCTCAGATCCTCCAGCGTGATGCCCATCTCCGCCGCCACCTCGGGCTCGTGCGGCGTGCGACGCAGCCGGGCCTCCAGGGTGGCGTAGGTACGCTCCACCACCTTGGCCTTCTGCCGCACCGAGCGCGGGATCCAGTCGAGGGCTCGCAGTTCGTCGATGATCGCGCCGCGGATCCGGCTGATCGCGTAGGTCTCGAACTTGATCGCCCGGTCGATGTCGAACTTCTCGATCGCATCGATCAGGCCGAAGACGCCGGACGAGACGAAGTCGGCCTGCTCGACGTTGGCGGGCAGGCCGACCCCCACACGGCCGGCGACGTACTTGACCAGCGGCGAGTAGTGCAGGATCAGCTGCTCCCGCAGCCGGGCATCGCCGGACTCCTTGTAGGAACGCCAGAGCGTTTCGAGTGCGCTGCGTTCGGCAGGCCGTGTCGGCACCTTGGCCTGGAGCCGAGGGGAGTCCGTGGAGGCGGGGGCGTCAGGGGCGCCACGGGCTCCGGAGGTGCCCGGGGCCTGAGCGGTACCGGTAGCACCGCCGCCCTCCGGGCTGCCCGGCCTGCGGACCGGCGATTCCGGGCGCACGGGCTCCCGCGGCGCGGCCACTGGGCGCCCGGTGTCCAGCGAGCCGTCAGGTACGCGCTCGTGCCCGTCCTCCCTCGTGCGCGCCCCTCCGGACGAGTGCGCAGGGGCCGGGAGTCGGCGCGGCAGCACCGGCTCGGATCCGTCGGCGGCCTGCCCTGACGTACGGGAGGCGGCCGGCCGGGAGCCGCCCACGCGCGGGGGCACGGCACGAGGGGGCACGGTCCGGGGCGGGGTCGCGCGCGGCGGAGTCGGCGGCGCCGGGTTCGCACGCGGCGCGGCTGTGCCGGGTGGGGTGCCGCGCGACCCGCTCGCACCCGAGGTGCCCGGTCGCGGAGAACCCTGGCCCGCACTGCCCGAACGCGGTGAGCCCGGGCGCGGCCGCCCTGCGGCACCGGACGGATCGTCCGGCGATGCCGGCGAGTGCTCCCCGTCGGCTGCTCCGCGTGCGTGGTTCGGTTCGGCCTCTCCCCCTCTGCCGCTACCGATCCCGATCCGCATCCCGGCACCGGACCCGGCACCGGACTCGGCGCTGCAGCGGGAGTCGCCCCGTGCCTCCTGGCCGGGCCGGATATCTGCGTCCGCCGTCACCTCGGACGAAGCAACGCGTTCCGGCTGGTCGTACGGCGCAGCCGGGTGCGGTCGGGTCGACGCGCTGATGCCGACGGGGGGCGCGGGCCGGGCAGCGGGCGCCGGAGTGAGGCCCTCCGACGTGCGCCGACCGGGCTGGACCGCGGGGCCACCCGTCGGCGGGGCCGACTGCGGGGCGGGCCGAACTGCCGACAGCCCTGCAGCACCTGGTCCGCCGTGATGTTCGTGCGGACCAGGAGTGAACGCGCGGTCCGCGGGCCCGCCGGGGCGCAGCACGGACGGTTCCTGAGGGACGCGGTCCGCTGCGGGACGGGCCTCGGCCCCCGCCCTTCCCGCAGACAGGGCGTCACCGGTCACCCTGTGTCCCGGAATGTGTGTGGGCATGCGTTGGTCTGCGCCGTTCTGCCGAGTCATGTGCTGATAGGGAAGCCTTAAAGAAGCGTAGCGTGACCGAGTCGCTGCGGTGTGCTACCGCCACTCGGGCGTCGCCCGATCCGGTGGCGCACCCGGCGCGTGAACACAACGTGCGCCGGGCGCGCCGGGCCGCATTCAGCGTCCGCGCATCAGCCTCCAGTGCGCGCCGGACCTCTCCACGTAGCCGAGGGAGGCCAACTCGTAGAGCCGCTGACGTACCTCGTCGGGCGGAAGGCCGGCTTCTCTGGCCACGGCGTCGACGGGCGCGCCGCCGGCTGCGGCCGGGACGGCCTCCAGGACCCGGGCCACCGGCGGTTCGAGCAGGTCGCGAGGGAGGACCGGGCCCGACCGGTACGGTGCGAGATCGTCCCCGATGGCCCCGATCAGCTCGCCGATCTCTGCGGCGTCCGTGACCAAGGTGGCAGCACCGCTTCTGATCAGGGCGTGCACCCCGGCCGAGAGCGCCGACGTGACGGGCCCGGCGACCCCCATGGTGTGGCGGTTGAGGTCGCGGGCGCGGCGGGCCGTGCTCAGTGCACCGCTCCGCACGGCCGCCTCGACGACGACCGTGCCGCGGGTGAGTGCCGCTATGACGCGGTTGCGCAGGACGAAGCGGAATCGGTTGGGATGGACTCCGGGCGGCAGCTCACTGATGACCAGGCCCTGCTCGGAGATGCGGCGGATGAGTTCGGCGTTGCCCGGTGGGTACGCCACGTCGACGCCGCAGGCGAGTACGCCGATGGTGGCGCCGCCGACGGCCAGGGTGCCGCGATGTGCGGCGGCGTCGATGCCGTAGGCGGCACCGGAGACGACGACCCATCCGCGTTCGGCCAGCTGGGCCGCGAGTTCGCCTGCGACGTGGGCGCCGTAGGCAGTGCACGCGCGGGCACCGACCATGGCGACGGACCTGAGCGCGAGCAACCGGAGCGAACCTGATCCGCGCACCCAGAGACCGACCGGTCGGCCGTCGCCGAGGTCGTCCAGTTGGCTCGGCCACTCCGGATCGCCGGGGATGACGAACCGTCCTCCGCCGCCCTGGATCCGTCGGAGGTCCGCGACCGGGTCCGGGTCGGGGCAGCGGGCCCGGTAGTCGGCGAGGCGCCCCGGGTCGAGTCCGAGCCTGCCGGGCGGGGTCAGACCCCGGATGGCATCGACCACGCTGGACGCGCTCAGATCGCGGAGCCAACGGCCCATCACCGCATCTCCCGGCTCGATCAGCCTGGTCAGTGCGGCTCTCGCCAAGCGCTCGGGCCCAGGAAGCGATGCGGAGGAGGAGGGGAAGGGCGACGGGGCCGCGGCCGGGGAGGCCTGTGCGGCGCCGTGGAGCGGCTGGGTGCCTGCGTCCCCGGCACCGCACAGCGGTGCGCCGGACACGGGCTCCTGCGCACTTCCGGCCCCGGTTCCCGCTCCGGCTCCGGCTCCGGCTCCGGGCTGACCGGCGACGACGGCTGGCGCAGGTGGCTCCACGCGAGTGGGCGCAACCGAGGCAGCCGGCAAGGGCAGATCGGTGGTGTTCAGATGGTCCACGACGGTCTCCGGAACGGACAGGGTCCGACAGGGGCGGGTTGAGAGTGCGGGGGTTCAGCTCGGACGCGACGAGCCAGACACCCGGCACGTGGGCCGAGGCTCGTACGGCAACCACGGTTCGTAGGGCGGTTCGTAGGGTGGGAAGAGCGCCAACAGCTGGCACGGGACTCAGCGGGGCACCCCGGTGCGCAGGGCGAGGCCGGCGCGGACATCGGACCGCACCGGGCGTTCGCGTCCGGCGAGGTCGGCGATCGTCCAGGCCACTCGCAGCACGCGGTCGAGGCCGCGGGCCGTCAGCAGTCCCCGTTCCAGGTCGTGTTCGGCGTCCTCCAGCGCGCCGGGTGCCAGGCTCCACCGGGTGCGCAGTTCGTGCCCCGGCACTTCGGCGTTGGTCCGCCACGGAGTTCCGGCGAGCCT
Source organism: Kitasatospora sp. NE20-6 (assembly GCF_045862635.1). Lineage (NCBI taxonomy): Bacteria > Bacillati > Actinomycetota > Actinomycetes > Kitasatosporales > Streptomycetaceae > Kitasatospora > Kitasatospora sp. NE20-6. The sequence continues at coordinate 64,275 of NZ_BPRL01000063.1, read as the reverse complement.
GGCGGCAGCCCTACGCCGTGCCTCCAGGACACGCGCGGCCACGGTTGCCGAGTTCTCGGCCGAGGTGTCCCGGGCCAGCAGCTCGGCCTTGGTCACCGATGACACCTGCACCTGGAGGTCGACGCGGTCGAGCAGCGGTCCTGACAGCCTGGCCTGGTAGCGATGAACCATCGTCGGCGTGCACTGACAGCCGTCACCCCTGACCGAGTGCCGACCGCAGGGGCAGGGATTCGCGGCAAGGCAGAGCAGGAAGCGGGCGGGAAGACGCATCGAGCCGGCGGACCGGGCGATCGTCACCTCTCCCGACTCCAGAGGCTGGCGCAGCGCGTCCAGCACCCGGACGGGGAACTCCGGTGCCTCGTCGAGGAACAGCACCCCGCGATGGGCGAGCGACACCGCTCCCGGCCGCGGTATCCCGCTGCCGCCGCCGACGATGGCGGGCATCGTCGTGGAGTGGTGGGGTGCACAGTAGGGCGGAGTGCTGATCAGGGGTCGGCCCGGCGGGAGGAGTCCCGCCACGGAGTGCACGGCCGTGACCTCGAGCGCCTCGGACTGCGTCAGGGGTGGCAGCAGGGCCGGAAGCCGTTCCGCCAGCATGGTCTTGCCGGCACCGGGCGGCCCCTTCAAGTAGAGGTGGTGCCCGCCTGCGGCCGCGATTTCGAGTGCACGACGGGCCTCGTACTGACCCGCAACGTCGGCCATGTCCGGACGGTGTGCGGTCTGCGAACCGAGGTCACGCACGCCCATGCCTGGCAGCATCAGACCGGCGAGCAGAGGGTCCGGGCGGCCGAGGGCCACCGAGGGCTCCTCCTCCGGCTCCGGTGCCCCGGTGAGCAGGGCGATGAGCTGGCGCAGGCTGCGCACGCCCAGGACGGACACGCCGGGCACCAGCGAGGCCTCGGCTGCGGTCTGTTCCGCGACGACGACCTGGCGGTAGCCCGCGTCGGCTGCGGCGAGCACCGACGGGAGTACGCCACGGACCGGCCGGACCCGGCCGTCGAGGCCGAGCTCTCCGATGATGAGGAGTTCGGCGATGCTGTTGGGGTCGAGCCGTTCGGCGGCAGCGAGGACGGCGCAGGCGACGGCCAGGTCGAAGCCGCTTCCGCTCTTCGGGACGGAGGCGGGGCTCAGCCCGACGGTGAGCTTCCGCTGCGGCCAGCTCTCGCCGCTGTTGACGACGGCTGCGCGGACCCGGTCGCGTGCCTCGGAGAGCGCCTTGTCGGGCAGGCCGACGAGGGTGAATGCGGCCACTCCTGGTTCGAGGTCCGCCTGGACCTCGACCACGACGCCGTCCACGCCCATCAGCGCGACGGAACAGGTACGGGCGAAGGGCATCTCAGACCGCCCCGCGCAGGTGCTCGACCAGGGCAGCACCTTTGATCCGGTTGACGACGGCGATCAGGTCGATCCGGACTCCGCCGGGCGGCGGCGGAACGGCTGCTCCGTCGGCCTCGGGCGGGCGCCCGCCACCGATGACCCCGGGGGCAGCGGCAGGCACGCCGGCGCCCGGGAGAGTCCGGGCGGCCCCCCGGTCCGTCGGTGCACCACCGGGCGGGGCATCCGCGGGGTGAGAACCGACGAGCTGCGCAAGAAGCTCGAAGTGGGAGGGCCAGCGTTCGATCAGCCAGCGTTCGGCGAGTCGGCGCAGCCGCTCAGCCTTGGTCCGGTCGATCCCTTCGGTCGGCTTCTGGAAGGCGCGCTCGGATCGGGTCTTGACCTCGCACACGGCTACGGTGTCGCCGTCGAGCGCGACGATGTCGAGCTCGCCCTCCGCGCAGCGCCAGTTTCGTTCGAGAATGCGCAGGCCGTCGCGGGCAAGCCTGCGAGCGGCCACTTCTTCGCCGTATCGGCCGAGGCCGATGTTGGGACTCTGCACGGCTATCACCTCCGGGACAGGAGGTTGCCGCGGTAGGGGCCTGCACGACGGACCGGGACTCAGTGCCTGTGGACAACCCGGGGCTGTGGATAACCCGTGTCCCCCTCAGGGGTGACCGACCAGGGCGGAACTCGACACGGAGCGATGTCCCGTTCCATGCTCGGTGACCTGGACGCGCTTTCGATCAGTTTCCGAAGGACGCGTCGTCGGACGGCAGCTCCAGGTCGCTCTTCGCCAGCTCCTCGATGTTGACGTCCTTGAAGGTGAGGACCCGCACCTTCCGCACGAAACGGGCCGGCCGGTACATGTCCCAGACCCACGCATCCGCCATCGACACCTCGAAGAACACCTCGCCCTGCACCGAGTGCACCTGCAGGTCGTAGTCGTTCGTCAGGTAGAACCGTCGCTCGGTCTCGATCACGTACTTGAAGAGGCCGACCACATCCCGGTACTCCCGGTAGAGCTTGAGCTCCATCTCGGTCTCGTACTTCTCGAGGTCTTCGGCACTCATCCAGGCGTCCCCTCATTCGTCACGTCCACCCCATTGTGGACCACTGCACCCACCGTCAGAGCCGTACCGGCACGACTGGCGGTCCATCCGCGACCAGGCGCTCGACCACCTCGGCCAGGCCGGCCGGGTAGACGGTCTCCCGGGTGGCCCGCAGCTCGGCGACCGTCCACCAGCGGGCGGCCAGCAGTCGGGCGTGCTCGTCGCCACCGCCCGTACGGGCCGGCTCCACGGCGACCGGGCCGACCCTGGCCACGTGGAACCACTGGTCCTGCTCGTACAAATGCTCTTGAAAGGAGAACGACACCGTGCCGTACGCCACCAACGGCCCCAGCTCGACGCCGGTCAGCCCGACCTCCTCGACGAGCTCACGCTCGGCCGCCTCCTGCGCGCTCTCGCCCGGTTCCAGCCCGCCACCCGGGGTGATCCACCAGGTCACGTCGGGAACGGCCGGGTCGCATCCGTGCAGGAGGAGCAGCCTGTCCTGCGGGTCGAGCAGGAGGACGCGCACCGCACGTCGGCGACGGGGTACCAGCGCACTCACCTCCACGGCCCGGGCGGAACAGAACGACTCAGGTACGCCGTCGCCCCAGCAGGCGACCGGCCAGCCCGGCGATCCCGCCGGCGGCACCCGCCGCGAGGACCAGCAGCGCACCGCCCACCGCAGCGTACGTCGCGGGCACGAGAAGCCCGTGCCGGGAAGCGGGCCTGCCTGCGATCGCGTCGAACGCGTCGGCACGCGGTACCGAAGCCATCCGGTCGGAGGGCCAGGCGATCGCCTCCACCCGCGCCACCACGTCGGACGCGGCGACGGTGCCGCTGGCAACGTCGAGGTGGCTGCGCGAGTCGAGCGAGTTGGCCCGGGAGTCACCGAGCAGGAACAGCCTGCCTTCCGGCACGGTGATGCTGAAACCGGCTCCGGGACCGAGCTTCTCGTCGGCGTAGGACTCGTCGACGCCGACGCCGTTGACGGTCAGGCGCTGTCCGGCATCGCAGCAGGCGACGGTGTCACCGCCGAGGGCGGCCACCCGCTTGACCATGGTGGCACCGCCCCAGAGCGGCTCGCTGAAGACGACGATGTCACCGCGGCCGACCGTGCCGCCGTCGGTCTTCCTGGCGAGAACGGTGTCCCCCACCTGGATCGTGGGCGACATGGAGGTGCTGGGGATGCGGTACGGCCGGTACTGGACGGCCACCAGGACAACACCGCCGACCAGCATCGCGAAGCCGACGGCGATCGCCACGCCCTGCAGCAGCGATGCGATGCGCTTCGGGGTGGAGCGACGCACCGGCGCGGCCGGCGGACGCTGCTCCGTGAGACTGCTCATCGCGGTCGTGCCTTCCTGGTCGGCTCGGCCGTGTCCGGCCAGCGCCTCCGGTACAGGCGCTGTGTCGAGCCGGCCGAAAAGGGCGAGCCGCGGCACGTCCGAGCAGATTACTCGTCGGTACCGCGGCTCGCGCAAGGGTCGGCATCGGACAGGCTCCCGATCGGGAGCCGGACCGCCGGGTTCAGCGACGGCGGCGCAGCCACCAGACGGCCGGCACCGCGAGCGCCGCCCCGGCAGCCGGCGGTGCGAGCGGGCCTGCCGCGGAAAGCCCCTTCTGGTCGAAGGTGGACGGGACCGGAAGCGTGGCCCAGTCGCCGATCGGCCAGGCGACGACGAAGGCCCGACCGACCACGTTGTCGACCGGCACGGTACCGCCGCCGGGCTGGTCCTGGTGGTAGCGCGAGTCGAGCGAGTCACCGCGGTGGTCGCCCATCACCCAGATCCGGCCGTCCGGCACCTTGACCGGCCCGAAGGGCTTCTCGCCGCACGGGGTGTTGCCGGGGAAGATGTACGGCTCGTCCAGGGCGATGCCGTTCACCTTGACGGGCCCGCTGCCCTGACACTCCACGGTGTCTCCGCCCACGGCGATGACCCGCTTGATCAGGTCCTTCTCGTCGGACGAAGGCATCAGACCGATGAAGCTGAACACGTTCTGGATGCCGCGCACGACGGCGCTGTTGCTGCGCTGCGTGGGCTCGTCGTTCAGCCAGCCACCCGGATCGTGGAAGACGACGACCTCTCCGCGCTCCGGCTCCGAACCGAACCAGGGGGTGAGCTTGTCGACCAGAACACGGTCACCGATCTTCAGTGTCTGTTCCATGGAGCCCGACGGAATCGAGAACGCCTGGACGAAGAACGTCTTGATCACCAGAGCGAGGATCAGAGCGATGCCGACGAGGATCGGCAGCTCCTTCCAGAACGACCGCTGGCGCTGCTGCTGCGAGCCGCGGTCACCGGATCCGTCCTTGTCGGTCGTGCTGTCCTCAGCAGACTCGCCCACAGGGCCCTCCGAGCCGTCCGGGGCGCCGACGGAACCACCATCGGCGGCTGCCACCACTCCCGCGTCCATCCCGCCCGCGGACTGTGCGGCCTGGGCCGACCGGACCGCATGGCCACCCGGGCCTTCGGGCTCCGGGCCGCCCGAGCGGGCACCGATCACCAGATCCCCCACGACATCTCCTCCCTGCTCTGCGGACGTGCGTGTGTCCGCGCTCACCAGTGCCGGACAGCGGGCACCACGCTCCGTAACCGACTGTCGACCCGCCTCAGGCCTGCCCCCGAGGGCGGGTCCTGACACCGGTGGCGTCCCGGGGAACCGGGAAACTCCCACGACCATGCGCCGGGCATTCCAGCACTTCTCTATCACTCCTGTCGGACCCGGCCGTGCTCCCACACGGCAGGACCGGCCATCAGCCGGGCCACCGCCGGCGGCGCCGCCCGGCAGGGCCCCACCCCGCAACGAGCGGAAGGAAACCCAACACACCCATAACGAGCGAAGGTTCCGCAGGAGTCGGCGCCTGGCCGGGCAAGCCTGCCCGAATCTGTGCGGCGGTGCTCTGGGGCACGGTCGCGGAGGCCGCCGGGCGGGCCTGGATCGAGGAGAGTGACTTCGGCACATCGAGTTGACCGAGCCGGGGCAGCGGCCAGGCGATGAGGAACGCACGGCCCACGACGTTGTCCACCGGGATCGTCCCGCCACCGGGGTTGCCCATGTGGAAGCGGGAGTCCGCCGAGAGGTCCCGGTGGTCTCCCATCACCCAGAGACGTCCCGCCGGCACCGTGACCTTGAACGGCTGCCGCGAGGGGACGTTGCCCGGCGCGATGTACGTCTCGTCGACGGGCGTGCCGTTGACGCTGAGCCGGCCCTTCGCGTCGCAGCACTCCACGGTGTCGCCCGCGACACCGATCACCCGCTTGATGAGGTCGTGCTCGTTGTCGGACGGAAGGAGGCCGACTGCGGAGAAGACCTGCTTCACCCGGCGGACCACCGGCCCGTCCGTCGACGTCTTCCGCTCGTTCTCCAGCCAGCCGCCCGGGTCGCGGAAGACGACGACCTCACCGCGCCCGGGCTCGTTGCCGAACCACGGGGTGAGTTTGTCGACGAGTACCCGGTCGCCGATCTGGATCGTCTGCTCCATCGAACCGGAAGGAATCACGAAGACCTGGATGAAGAACGTCTTCAGCACCAGTGCGATGACCAGGGCCACCACGACCACCAGTGGCAGCTCGCGGAAGAGCGAGCGCCGTCGGCGGCGTGCGGCGCGCTGGGCCGTCCTGCGCCGTTCCGCCCGGCCGCGGACGGGCGTCGCCCCGCTCTCGCTCTCCTCGGGCCGAACCTCAGCGATCCGACCTCTACCTCTGGTCCCCATGACCACCAGTCCCCCCTGCCCCGGCGAACGCCGCAGGCCGCTCCAACGAGGTCCAGCGGCCGAACGGGAAGACCACCCAGGCTGCCCGGCCGATCACCCTGCTCTCGGGCACGAAGCCGCCGCCGGGCTCGCCGAGGTGGTCCCGCGAGTCCCGGGAGACCGTCCGGTGGTCCCCCATCATCCACAGCTTTCCGGCCGGCACCACGATGTCGAACGCCACCTGGGAGGCGGTGTCGCCGGGAGCGAGGTAGGAGCTCTCGTCGAGGGCCACCCCGTTCACCCTGAGCCGCCCGTCCGCACCGCAGCAGGTCACCCTGTCCCCGCCCACGCCGATCACGCGCTTCACGAACACCGAGTCCTCGCCGGAGGCCAGCCCCAGGCGAGCCAGCAGCCGTCGGCCTGCGGACGGCTCGGCCGCGTACGGCAGGAAGGAGCCCGTCCCGTCGAACACCACCACGTCACCGCGCTGCACGTGCCCGCCGAACGCGTAGGCGAGCTCGTTGACGATCAACCGGTCGCCCGGGCGCAGGGTGTTCTCCATGGAGCCGGACGGCACGGCGAACGGTCGTGCGGCGAAGGCGTTGACCAACAGGAGTACGGTCACGCAGGCACCCGCGAGCAGCATCAGGTCACGCAGCCATCGTCCCCGGCCGGTCCCGCCGTCCTCCGGTCCGTCCCGACGGGCCGACCCACCGGGTCCGCCTCCGTCGCCGGCCTCGTCGTCGGCCTTGTCCAGGTCACCGGGTCCGTCCCCGTCGTCGGGTCCGCCCAGGTCGTCCGGCGTGCCCTTCGCAGAACCTTGCCCGCCTTCCGGATCGTCTGCCGGATCCCGCACCGGTTTCCGCGCCGACTCCCCCGCCGGATCACCTGTCGGATCACCTGTCGGATCCGCTGCCGGATCCGCCGGCGGCGCCTCGGAAGTGGCGGCGGTCGCGATGCCCGACGGCTCGGCCGTCCGCAGGTCGACAGAAACGACCACGGACCGCGTCGGCGAGCCCGCACCTGAGGGTGCGGATCTTCCGACGCGGTCCGTGGAGGGTTCGTGCGTGGTCATCGGGCTGAGCTTATCCTCCAGGCCTGAAAGGCCAAGGGGTGCGGCCCACCGGGCTTGCCCGAGCCAATCGATCCCTGCCCCGGCAAGCCGGGGCAGCGGATCACCTGTCGCGCTTCTCCTTGATCTTCGCGGCCTTGCCGCGCAGGTCACGGAGGTAGTACAGCTTCGCGCGGCGGACGGCGCCGCGGGTCACGACCTCGATCTTCTCGACGATCGGGGTGTGCACCGGGAAGGTGCGCTCGACGCCGACGTTGAAGCTGACCTTGCGGACGGTGAAGGTCTCACCGATGCCGGCGCCGTGGCGGCGGATGACAACGCCCTGGAAGACCTGGACGCGGGAGCGGCTGCCTTCGATAACGCGGACGTGCACCTTGAGGGTGTCACCCGGACGGAAGGACGGGACGTCGGTACGCAGCGAAGCCGCGTCGACAGCAGCGAGCTTGTTGCTCATGATGCTCTCCATCGCAGACGCCACAGGCCGTCCACGGAATGTCGTGAGTAATGGTGGTGCTGCGGGCCGCATCGGCTGACGACGTACCCCCTGCGGCGGGTGCATCGGTCCACGACGAGCCCGAAGGAACGTCCAGCGACAGACAACAGTCGCCTATTGTTCCACAGCATCGCCGGTCGGCCGAAATCGGCCGAGCGGCTCGTCCCAGACCAGGCCGAGCAGGTTGAGCGCCTCACGCTCCTTCTTGTCGAAGGACGCGGCCTTCCAGCGGGTGACGAGGTCCGGCCGGTTGGCGAGGGTGCGGGCGAAGGCCTGCTCACGTCGCCAGCGCGCGATCTTGCCGTGGTGGCCGCTGAGCAGGATGTCGGGAACGACACGGCCACGCCACTCGGCGGGCTTGGTGTAGACGGGGCCTTCGAGCAGGTCCGCCATCGCACCGGGGGCAAAGGAGTCGTCCCGGTGGGACTCGGCGTTGCCGAGCACGCCCGGCAGGAGCCGGGCGATGGCCTCGACCATGACCAGGACGGCGACCTCGCCACCGGCGAGGACGTAGTCGCCGATGGAGGCCTCGACGACCGGCATGCGCTCGGCGGCCTCGTCGATGACCCGGCGGTCGATGCCCTCGTACCGTGCCGGCGCGAAGGCGAGCCACGGGCACGCGGCGAGCTCCTGGGCGAGCTCCTGCGTGAACGGACGCCCGCTCGGGGTGGGGACGACCAGGGTGGGGGTGTGGTCGGCAGGGCCCGCGTCGAGCACTGCGTCCAGCGCGGCGCCCCACGGTTCGGGCTTCATCACCATGCCGGGGCCGCCCCCGTAGGGGGTGTCGTCCACGGTCCGGTGCACGTCGGTGGTCCAGCTGCGCAGGTCGTGCAGGTGAACGTCCAGCTGGCCGCGCGCCCTGGCCTTGCCGACGAGGGAGACGTTCAGCGGTTCCAGGTACTCCGGGAAGATCGTGACGATGTCGATGCGCATCTCACTCATGCCCCGGCACCGTTCTCCGGCCGGTCGTCGTCGGTCGCGCGCGCCGGCGCAGCGCCCTCGGACCCGGCCTCCGCCGGCCCTACCCCTGCCTCTGCCGTGTCGGACGCGACCGCGTCGATGAGGCCCGGCGGAGGGGTGATCACGGCCCGCTGTTCCTCAAGATCGATCGTCGGCACGATCTGCTCGACGAAGGGCACCAGCACCTCGGTGCCGTCCGGCCGCGTCACGGTCAGCAGGTCCTGGTACGGCAGGTGCAGGACCTCGGTGAGCTCACCCACGAGGGTGCCGTCGCTCAGCACCACGTCGAGGCCGATGAGCTGGTGGTCGTAGTACTCGTCCGGATCGTCGGGGCTCTCCTCCGGGTCGACCTCCGCAATGAGGATCGTGCCGCGCAGTGCCTCGGCGTCCGTGCGGTCCTTGACGCCGGCGAAGCGGAGCAGCAGCCGGCCGCTGTGCACCTTGCCGCTCTCGACGGTGAGCGGGCCGGCGGAGGCGGGGTCGGTGAGCAGGACGGCGCCCGGCCCGAGCCGGAGTTCAGGTTCGTCGGTGCGGACTTCGACACTGACGTCGCCCCTGATGCCGTGGGCGCGGCCGATCCGACCGACGACGAGCTGCACGGTGATCGTTCTCCTGGGTCTTCCCGCGCCGCGGGGCGCGTGTGGTGTGTCTGCGCTGTTCCTGCGCGCCCTCTCCGGGCGCTCCTGCATGCTGCTGTCGGTGCGGCCGCGACCAGGGCCGCCGGGGACCGCTGCCGGCCCACCACCGAACCCCTTCCGGCCCGGACGGCCCGAACTGTCAGGTCGATCCGAACTGCCCGGACAATCCGGGCTGCCGGGCTGCCGGGCTGCCGGGCTGCCGGGCTGCCGGGCTGCCGGGCGATGCGAACCACCCGAACACGGCCCGGAAACGCCGGCAGGGGCCGGCCGGGACGACGTGCGTCCCGGCCGGCCCCTGAATACCTGACGAGTGTCCGGTGGCCTGGTGTCAGCGAAGGCTGTCCACGTCGACCAGGTCGACCCGGACGTTCCGGCCGCCGAGCGCTCCCACCACGGTACGCAGCGCGCGGGCCGTACGGCCTCCGCGGCCGATCACCTTGCCGAGGTCGTCGGGGTGCACCCGGACCTCGATGGTGTTGCCCCGGCGCAGGTTGCGCGCGCGCACCTGCACCTCGTCGGGGTGCTCGACAATGCCCTTCACCAGGTGATCGAGGGCTTCCTCGATCATGCTCAGGCCTCGGTGGAGGGGGCCTCGGCGTCAGCCTCGGCCTTGTCCGCCTTCTTGGCCTTCGGGGTGATGGCAACACCGGTGGTGCTGTCCTCGAAGCCCGCGACGGCCTTCGCGAAGAGGTGCGAGAAGTCCTCGACCTTGGGGGCGGCGACCTTCAGCGGCTCCGGGGCGGGCAGGCCCTTGAACTTCTGCCAGTCACCGGTGAGCTTGAGGATGGCGAGGACGGGCTCGGTCGGCTGGGCGCCGACGGACAGCCAGTACTGGGCGCGGTCGGTGTCGACCTCGATCTTCGAGGGGTCGTAGGTCGGCTGGTAGATGCCGATCTCCTCGATGGCGCGACCGTCACGCTTGGTGCGGGAGTCCGCGACGACGATGCGGTAGTGCGGGGCGCGAATCTTGCCGAGACGCTTGAGCTTGATCTTGACTGCCACGGGAGTGGATTCTCCTGGTGTTGACGTGGGTGAGCGGCCGCTGTCACCACGTGGGGTTGCGGCGACCGGCCGTTCAGTGGACACGCCAGCCGTAGGAGAGAGGGGTCCTGCTCGGCTGCCGAGTACTCAGCTGTCTATTCTGCCACAGCCCGGCCGAGCGCCCGACATGGCCCGCCCCGGCCCACCTGCCCCGGGCCCACTGCCCACCGGCGTCCGGGCGCACCGCCCCCTGCTCCACGTAGCCGGTCCATCGGCCCGGCGGCAGGGCCCGGGCATCACGAGCGGGGCATCACGGGCCTACCGCCTCAGGGGCCTACCGCCTCACGGCCCGCAGCGGTCGTGCACCGTCCGCGGCACCACACACACGTCACCGCACACACGTCACCACCCCACCGCGCCGCGTCGGCGGGCGGTGGACCTGCACGGACCACGGGTGGCGGACGTCACGGAGTCCGCCGACCGGTCCGCACTGCGGACCGGCCCGACCGAGGGCCCCCGCCCCCGGTAGAGCCGAGCACAGCGAACGACCACCGACGGCGCTGGGCCGCCGGTGATCATCAACCGATCTTGAACGGCTGCTGGCAGGCACCGCAGACGATGGACGCCTGGGCGAGCACCGACGGAACGACGCGGACGTTGCGGCCGCAGCCGCACACGGCCTTGACGCGCACACCGCCGCCCGACGAACCGTGCCGGGCCGCCGGACCGCGGAAGGCACGCTGGGTGCCCTCGCCGGTGACGGCGAGCTGGTGCGCGCCGAGGGCGTGCTCCAGCCGCTCGATGGTGTCGGCGTATCTCTCCTGGGTCTCCTGGAGCATGGTCACCTGGGAGAAGCCGCTGCTGGCGTGCGGCTCGACCGGGTGGGCCAGCCCGAGCTCGGAGGCGAGCATCAGGAAGCGCCGGTTGTGGTAGCGCCCGGCCCGGGAGGTGTCGCGGATCTCCCGTGCTGCGGCCAGGCCGTGGGCGGCTTCGTGCAGCAGGCGCTCGAATCCGAGCCGGGTGCCGCACGCCGAGGAGGACTCGCCGATCAGGGCCTCGGGAGAGGCGAGGTCGGGGAGGTCCTGGTGGTGGGCCTGGATGTCGCTCCAGGCGGCGGCCAGTTCGGCCGCCAGGACGAGGGGCTGTGTCGTGCTCACGCTGGACCAACGAGGGAGAGCGTGGCGATGTTCCGCGAGTTCCCGTTCACCGGGAATTCACAGCGATCTCCCAGGAATGCACATGTGCACCTGAATTGCGTTGTTCTGACCTGACGCAAGACCAACCCCCTGCATCTGTGGGCCCGTCGAATCTCGGCGGGCTCTCGGCTATCGCCCGGGACGCGCACGCCGCCCCCGGGCGGACGGCCCGCAGCCCCGGTCGAAATTGACAGGGCCACGGGCCGTACACCGTACCGCTTGTTCAGCACCGCCGGGAGTTGACCGGCGAGTAGTCTCAACAACCAGTATGCAAACCGGGGTTAACATTCCGCCGAATCACCGCGGAAATACAACGGAAGTGCATCGGGAAGCGCTCGGGGCTTGCAAACATTCCCTGTCGTCCGGTCAGTTCCGGGGGTCGTGGAACCCCTCCGGAACTCTCCGTTCCCCCGCGCACCCTCCACGAACCGAACCGGCCGAACCGAACCGGCCCCGGCGGACCCGGCGGACCCGACAGGGTCTCCAGCCGGGTCCGACCGGTCCGGGCCGGGCCGGGTGGCTCAGTACGCGCGGGCGACGATCGCGATGTTGCCGTCCTGGTCGTCCGTCGCCGGCACGGAGCCGTCGGCGGCGACGATGCAGCGCACCGAGACGCCCTGCTCGGCCAGCTTGGCCTCGCCCGCCGGGCCGAGGTCGGCCCAGGAGATGCGGCCCCAGCCGGTGGCGGCGGCCTCGACGGCCTCGTCGATCGAGGCGACGTCGACCGTGCGGGCGATGCGGCGCTCGCGGGACTGGCTGAGCAGCAGCGCCTGGTCCTCCTCCAGGATCCCGGGCACGAGGGTGGCGAGCGCCTCGACGGAGACGGGCTCCTTGCCGCCGGCGATCCGGCGGACCAGCATCGCGGTGCCGTTCTCCAGGTCGCGCGGGCCGACCTCGATGCGCAGCGGTACGCCCTTGAGCTCCCAGTCGACGGCGCGGCGGCCGAACGGGGTGTCGGTGCGGTCGTCGACGACGACGCGGACGCCGGCGGCCTCCAGCTCGGCCCCGATCTCGCGGACCTTGGCGAGCACGGCGTCGTCGCCCTTGATGGCGAGGACGACGGCCTGCACGGCGGCCAGGCGCGGCGGGACGCGCAGCCCGTTGTCGTCGCCGTGCGACATGATCAGGCCGCCGACCATGCGCGTGGAGACGCCCCAGGAGGTCTGCCAGACGTGCTCGCGCTCGGCGCCCTGCAGCTGGTAGGTGGTGTTGAACGCCTTGGCGAAGTTCTGGCCGAGCTCGTGGCTGGTGCCCATCTGCAGGGCCTTGCCGTCGCCCATCATGCCTTCGAGCGTGAGGGTGTTGATGGCGCCGGCGAACCGCTCGCGGGCGGTCTTGCGGCCGAGCACCACGTCGATGCCGAGGATGTTGGTCATGAAGTCGCCGTAGACCTCGGTGTGGATGCGCGAGGCGTAGGCGCGGGCGTCCTCGTAGGTGGCGTGGGCGGTGTGGCCCTCCTGCCAGAGGAACTCGGTGGTGCGCAGGAAGACGCGGGGGCGGAGCTCCCACCGGACGACGTTCGCCCACTGGTTGATCAGCAGGGGCAGGTCGCGGTGGCTCTGCACCCACTTGGAGAAGTACTCGTTGATGATCGTCTCGGAGGTGGGGCGGACGACGACCGGCTCGTCCAGCTCCTTGCCGCCGCCGTGGGTGACGACCGCGAGCTCGGGGGCGAAGCCCTCGACGTGCTCCGCCTCCTTCGTCAGGTACGACTGCGGGATGAACATCGGGAAGTAGGCGTTCTGGGCACCCGCCCGCTTGATGCGGGCGTCCATCTCCTGCTGCATCCGCTCCCACAGGCTGTACCCGTACGGTCGGATGACCATGGTGCCGCGCACCGGACCGTTGTCGGCCAGCTCGGCCTTGTTGATGAGGTCCTGGTACCAGCGCGGGAAGTCTTCCGCCTGGGGGGTGAGAACGGGTGCCTTAGCCATGGGGCAGATGGTACGGGGATCGGGGCGTGGACCGTGAATCCGTTTCACCGGCGCACTGCCGGGGCGCACGCCTCGGCGCACGGACACTCCCTGCACACCTCTGGACGGCAGGCTCCGGCCGCTGTTCGCTGGGAGGCGGGGCGGAGCACCACCGGGGGAGCCGGAGCATGGGATGCACACACCGAATGGGAGGCCGCGATGGCTTCAGCGCAGGTGACCGGTACGACCGTGCAGCGCCCGCACGCGGGTGGCGGAGCGGGGTCACGCGGTCGGGCGCGCGATTGGGCGGAGATCCAGGAGCGGATGCTCGTACCGCTCTACCAGGCGGTTCACCAGCGGCTGGAGGTCGGGCCGGCGACGAGCCTGCTCGGCCTCGGGTGCCGCTCGGGGCTCGCTCTGCTGCTGGCGGCGGAGCGGGGTGCCCAGGTCGCCGGGTTGGAGTCGGAGGCGGAGCTCCGGGAGCTGGCGGAGGGCCGGCGGCTGCGGGTGTCCGACGCCGAGGGCGTCGACCGTCCGGGGAGGCCCGTCGCCCGCTCGGCGTATTCGCTGGTCACCGTTTTCGAGGAGCTCGCGTACGTGGGTGAGCCGGCCCGTCTGGTCGCCGAGGCGGCCGCGCTGACGCTGCAGGGAGGTCACGTGGTGCTGGCCGGCTGGGGGCCGCCGGAGCGGTGCGAGAGCGCCGCGGTCCTGGACGTCGCCCGCCGCCGGTCGGGCCGGATCCCGGCGTGCGACCCGTTCGCCCTGAGCGCGCCCGGCGCACTGGAGGAACTGTGCGCCGGGGTCGGGCTCCGGGCCGCCGGCAGCGGCCGGGTCAGCTGCCCGTTCGCCTACCCCGACCTGGACAGCGCCGTCCGCGGCATGCTGTCGACCGGCCTGTACGAGGCCGCGATCGAGGAGTGGGGTCCGGCGCTGGTCACCAAGGAACTGGAGGAGGCGCTGCACCCGTACGTGCAGCGGGACGCCTCGGTGCGGATGGCCAACGTCTTCCGGTACGTCGTCGCGGAGCAGCCGCACTGACGGGACGCCGCACCGCCGCAACCGCAACCACAGCACCGACCGGGCGGGCGGGCGGGCCGGGCAACCGGTTCCCCGGCCGGTCGGCCGACCTCCGGGGCCGAGCCCACGACCCAAACCCGGGCCCCGGACCACCGGGGAACCGGAAGCTCGACACCGCACCGGCCTCAGCTGTCGAGCGGTGTCCACTCCTCCGCGGTGAGCGCGAACCGCTCGTGGTCGCGCCAGGCGCCGGCGAGGAACAGCATCCGCGGGGTGAAGCCCTCGTGGCGGAACCCGAGGCGCCGGGCCAGCGCGACGGAGCGGGCGTTGTCGGGCTGCACGTTGATCTCCAGGCGGTGCAGGCCGAGGCCGCCGCGCTCGGGCGGCGCGAAGCAGCGGTCGATCACCAGGCGCAGGCCTTCGGTCATCCGGCCGGTACCGGCGAAGGGCACGTAGGAGTCGTAGCCGAGTGCGGCGTTGCAGAACCGGCCCATGACCATGTTGGCGACGTTGCACTTGCCGACGAGGCCGCCGGTGGCGGTGTCCTCGATGAGGAAGGTGCGCAGCCCCGCGCCTTGGCGCTCGATCAGCTCCGGCAGGCCGTCGGGCTCCACCGGGTTCCATCGCCCGATGTGCTCGGCGGACCGGCGGACGGCTTCTGCGTAGGGGCCCGTGTCCGCGGGCCGGGGCGCCCGGATCGTCACTCGCACACCTCCATCATCGGTCATGCGTACGGCCCGGCGCCGACCGGGCCCCGGGTCGGATGCGGGCTGCGGCCGACCGCCGCGTGCCCGCATCCACGACCGCCGCCTGCAAGCACCGCGCGGCCGCCGGGCGCCCGACGGTGCCGCAGGACGCCGTGGGGCCCGGAACGCCGCCGGCCCGCGGCCCCGGGAGGGGCGGCGGGCCGGCGGGCACGGGCGGTGGCCCGGAGGACCTCAGAGGAGGTCCTTGAACTCCTTGGGGAGCTCGAAGTCGGACGGGCCCTTGCCCGCGCCGAGGCCGAACGCTCCGCCGGGGGCGGCGGGCTGCTGCCCGGCGGCCGGGCCGAGGGCGCGGCGCTCGGCGGCCGCGGCCTCCTCCTGCGCGCGCTTCAGCGGGTTGCCGGACTTGCGCTTGCCCTTGGCGGCTGGGGCCTTCTTGGCGGACTTCCTGCCGCCGCCCATCCCGGGGATGCCCGGCATGCCGGGGATGCCCTTGCCGGAGGCCATCGCCGACATCATCTTGCGGGCCTCGAAGAACCGCTCGACCAGGTTGTTGACCTCGCCGACCTGGACGCCGGAACCCTTGGCGATGCGCAGGCGGCGCGAGCCGTTGATGAGCTTCGGGTCGGTGCGCTCGGCCGGGGTCATCGACTTGATGATGGCGCCGACGCGGTTGACGTCCTTGTCGTCGATGTTGTTGATCTGGTCGCGGATCTGGCCCATGCCCGGGAGCATGCCGAGCAGCTTGGAGATCGAGCCCATCTTCTGGACCTGCTCCAGCTGGGCCAGGAAGTCGTCGAGGGTGAAGTCCTTGCCGCCGCCCTGGAGCTTGGCGGCCATCTTCTCGGCCTCGGCCTGGGAGAAGGTCTGCTCGGCCTTCTCGATGAGCGAGAGCATGTCGCCCATGCCGAGGATGCGCGAGGCCATCCGGTCCGGGTGGAAGGCGTCGAACTCGTCGACCTTCTCGCCGTTGGAGGCGAACATGATCTGGCGGCCGGTCACGTGCGCGACGGAGAGCGCGGCACCGCCGCGGGCGTCGCCGTCGAGCTTGGAGAGCACGACACCGGTGAAGTCGACGCCGTCGAGGAAGGCCTGCGCGGTGGTGACCGCGTCCTGGCCGACCATGGCGTCGACGACGAAGAGCACCTCGTCCGGGGAGACCGCGGCACGGATGTCGGCGGCCTGCTGCATCATCTCGGCGTCGATGCCGAGGCGGCCCGCGGTGTCGACGATGACGACGTCGTACTGCTTCTGCTTCGCGTACTCGATGGAGTCGCGGGCGACCTTGACCGGGTCGCCGACGCCGTTGCCGGGCTCCGGGCCGTAGAAGGCGACGCCGGCGCGCTCGGCGACGACGCCGAGCTGGGTGACGGCGTTCGGGCGCTGGAGGTCGCAGGCGACGAGCAGCGGGGTGTGCTTCTGGCTCTTGAGCCAGTGGCCGAGCTTGCCGGCGAGGGTGGTCTTGCCGGCGCCCTGGAGGCCCGCCAGCATGATCACGGTCGGGCCGCTCTTGGCGTAGCGCAGGCGCCGGGTCTCGCCGCCGAGGATGCTGATGAGCTCCTCGTTGACGATCTTGATGATCTGCTGGGCCGGGTTCAGCGCACCGGACACCTCGGAGCCGAGGGCACGGTCCTTGATCTGCTTGATGAACGCCCGGACCACCGGGAGGGCGACGTCCGCCTCCAGCAGCGCGATGCGGATCTCGCGGGCGGTGGCGTCGATGTCCGCCTCACTGAGGCGGCCCTTGCCCCGGAGGTTCTTGAACGTCGCTGCGAGGCGGTCGGAGAGAGTGTCGAACACGTCGGTCGCGGGTCCCTTGCGGCATCGGTTGGCTACGGTCGTCGTCCCCCAGGGTATCCGGCCGTCCGGCGAACGGTCTCCACCCGGTGTCGGCCCGGCTTCTCCACTCCGGTCCGGGGCCCCTCGGCGGCGGCCCGGAGACCTGCCGGACCCGGCCCGGCGGCCGCCCGGAGCCCGGGGAGCAGCCGCACGGGAAGCCGGGAGCAGCACCGCGGGGGCCCGGGCCCGGCGGTCCCGGGCCCGGCGTGCGGGCTCACCCGAGGGCGGCCTGCACGGCTTTCGCCACCTCGCGGGCGTGCGCGGGCTCCAGCGGCCGGCCGGCCGGGTCGGTGACGTAGAACGCGTCGACGGCGTCCGCACCGAGGGTGGAGACGTGTGCGGTGCGCACCCGTACGCCAGCGGCGTCCAGGGCCCGGCCGATGCGGTGCAGCAGGCCGGGGGCGTCGTGTGCGCGGAC
Source organism: Kitasatospora sp. NE20-6 (assembly GCF_045862635.1). Taxonomy (NCBI): domain Bacteria; kingdom Bacillati; phylum Actinomycetota; class Actinomycetes; order Kitasatosporales; family Streptomycetaceae; genus Kitasatospora; species Kitasatospora sp. NE20-6. The sequence goes on along the minus strand of NZ_BPRL01000063.1, from coordinate 46,984 downwards.
CTCCAGGATGGTGGCGCTGGAGGACGCCCCCGGGGCGACCGACACCACCGGCGGCGGGGTCGCGATGCCGCGCCGCTTGGGTGCCGCGGCGTCGCGTTCGGCGAGTTTGCGGGCGACGTCGAGCGAGCCGTCCAGGGCGCGCCGCAGGTCCGCGCGGAGCCTGGCCGCCTCCGGCAGCTCGCCGAACTCGGCGGCGACGGTCCACGACAGCAGCAGCACGGGCCCGGCGCCGACCGGGTCGAGCTCGCGCAGCCCGGCGGAGCGGACGGTCAGCCGGTGCAGGGCCAGGACGCCGGCGACGGTGCCGAGCAGGCCCGGCTGGTCCGGGATGGCGAGGGTCAGCTCGACGCCCATCGGCTCCGTGCCGCCCTCGCCCTGCTCGGCCTGGGCCAGCAGCGAGAGCGCGGGGGCGCCGGTGCGGCCCGCCTCGACCGCGAGGCGCTCCTCCTCGGCGGTGGGGTCGCCCGCCGGGGGGTACGTGACGCCGCCGGCGAGGCGGGCGGCGGCGAGCCCTGCCAGGTTGGCGACCAGCGAGGCCCGCCAGGTGCTCCAGGCGGCGGGGCCGGTGGCGGTGGCGTCGGCCTCGGTGAGGGCGTGCAGCAGTTCGAGGTGGGAGAGGGTGCCGACGACCTTGGTGATGGCGTCCACGGTGGCGGGGTCGTCCGGGTCGCGCCGGGTGGCGGTGTCGACCAGCGTCAGGTGGTGGCGCACCAGCAGCGCGAGGGTGTCGGTGTCGTCCTTGTCGAAGCCCATCCGCACGGCGACGTCGCGGACGATCACCTCGCCCGCCTCCGAGTGGTCGCCCGGCCAGCCCTTGCCGATGTCGTGCAGCAGCGCGGCGACGAGCAGCAGGTCGGGGCGGGCCACGCGCCGGGTCATGGCGGCGGCCCGTACGGCGGTCTCGATGAGGTGCCGGTCGACCGTCCACCGGTGCACGGCGTTGCGCTGGGGGCGGCACCGCACCCGCTCCCAGTCCGGCAGCAGCCGGGTGATCAGTCCTTCGGCCTCCAGGGCCTCCCAGACGGGCAGGCAGGCCTCGCCGGCGCCGAGGAGCGTGATGAGCTGTTCCCGGGCCTCGTCGGGCCACGGCACCGGCAGCGGGCGGGTCTCGGCGGCGAGGCGCCGCACGGTGGCGTACGAGACGGTGAGCCCGGCCTGGGCGGCCGCGGCGGCGGCGCGCAGCGGCAGCACCGGGTCCTGGGCGGGGCGGGCGCCCTGGGCGAGGACGGCCTCGCCGTCCTGCTCGACGACGCCCTCGGCGAGCGGGCGGCGGTCGACGGTGCCCTTGGCGACCGCGCCGGAGCCCCGGCCGACGCCGCTGAACGGGAAGGCGATCCGCGAGATCCGCCGACCGCGGCCGCTGCGGGCGGCGAGCACCCGGTCGACGGCGCGCCAGGTGACGTCGGAGGCGTAGGTGATGGTGCGGGCGGCTTCGTAGACCTGGCGGAGCAGGGTGTCGGCGTCGAGGACGCCGAGGCCGGCGGCCACCTGGTCCTGGTCCTGGAGGCTGAGGCGCTCGGTGGCGCGGCCGGTGGCGAGGTGCAGGGCGTCGCGGACGTCGGCGAGGCGGGCGGCGGCGGCGTCCAGGCCGTCGCGCGGGGCGTCGGCGAGCCAGGTGGCGGCGATGGCGTTGAGGGCGACGACGTCGCGCAGGCCGCCGCGGGCCTCCTTGAGGTCGGGTTCCAGGAGGAAGGAGAGCTCGCCGTGGCGTTCGGCGCGCTCCGCGCACAGCTGCTGGAGTTCGGGCAGCCGTCGGGCGGCGCCGGCGCGCCAGTCGGCGAGCAGGGTGGAGCGCAGGGAGGCGGTGAGGGCGGCGTCGCCGGCGATGTGCCGGGCGTCCAGGAGGCCGAGCTGGGCCTTGAGGTCCTCGGCGGCGACGGTGCGGGCCTCGTCGAGGGTGCGCACCGAGTGGTCGAGGGCGGCGCCGGAGTCCCAGACGGGGTACCAGATGCGCTCGGGCAGCTGCGGGTCCACGGGGCCCTCGTGCACGAGCAGGACGTCGAGGTCGCTGCGGGGCGAGAGTTCGCCGCGGCCGTAGCCGCCGACGGCGACGAGGGCGGTGCCGGCGGGGGCGCCCGCCTCCCGGTACAGCCCGGTGAGCCAGCGGTCGCTGAGACGGGACAGGGCGGCCCGGCGTGCCGCTCCTCCGAGGCCGGGCTCCGCGAGCAGCCGGGCGCGGGCGGCTCCGTGGTCGTCGGACCGGGCGGGGTCGGAGGGGTGGGCTTCGGTCGTGGTCACGTCGCAGATCCCATCCGTGGGGCGGGCGGTGCCGGATACGCGTCCGGCGGACCTGCCGGTGGGCAGGTCCGCCAAGAGCGTGTGGTGCAGATGCTAGAGCGCGTCGGGCCCGCGCTCGCCGGTGCGGACGCGCACCGCCGTGTCGACCGGGACGCACCAGACCTTGCCGTCGCCGATCTTGCCGGTGCGGGCGGCCTTCACGACGACGTCGATCAGCTGCTCCGCCTCCTCGTCCTCGACGAGGATCTCGATGCGCACCTTCGGCACCAGGTCGACGGTGTACTCCGCGCCCCGGTAGACCTCGGTGTGGCCGCGCTGCCGGCCGTAGCCGCTGGCCTCGGTGACGGTCAGGCCGTGGACGCCGAAGGCCTGCAGGGCCTCCTTCACGTCGTCCAGGCGGTGCGGCTTGATGACTGCGGTGATGAGCTTCATCAGGCGTCGACCTCGGCCTTCGTGGCGGCGGGGGCGGGGGTGGCGGTGACGGTGCGGGCCAGGCTCGCGCCGACGGCGGTGAAGTCGTAGGCGGACTCGGCGTGCTCCGACTGGTCGATGCCGGAGACCTCGACGTCCTCGGAGACCCGGAAGCCGACCGTCTTGTGGATGGCGAGGCCGAGGACGTAGGTGACGACGAAGGAGTACACCGCCACCGCGACGACGCCGAGCGCCTGCTTGCCGAGCTGGTCGAAGCCGCCGCCGTAGAAGAGGCCCTTGGCGGTCTGGCCGACGTGGCCGGTGGCGAAGAAGCCGATCAGCAGGGAGCCGATGACACCGCCGACGAGGTGCACGCCGACCACGTCGAGGGAGTCGTCGAAGCCGAGCTTGTACTTGAGGCTGATCGCGGCGGCGCAGGCGACACCGGCGATGAGGCCGATGGCGATGGCGCCGAGCGGGGAGACCGAGCCGCAGGCGGGGGTGATGGCGACCAGGCCGGCGACGGCGCCGGACGCGGCACCGAGGGTGGTGAAGGCGCCGTGCTTGATCTTCTCGTAGGCGAGCCAGCCGAGGACCGCGGCGGCGGTGGCGACCTGGGTGTTCATGAACGCCATGCCGGCCAGGCCGTTGGCGGCGAGCGCCGAGCCGGCGTTGAAGCCGAACCAGCCGAACCAGAGGAGGCCCGAGCCGAGCATCACCAGCGGGAGGCTGTGCGGACGCATCGGGTCCTTCTTGAAGCCGATGCGCTTGCCGAGCACGAGGGCGAGGGCGAGACCCGCGACACCCGCGTTGATGTGGACCGCGGTGCCGCCGGCGAAGTCGATGACGCCGTTGCGGTCGCCGAGCCAGCCGCCGTTGCCCTTGTCGAAGGCGAACACCCAGTGCGCGACCGGGAAGTAGACGACGGTGACCCAGAGGCCCACGAAGAGCGACCAGGCCGTGAACTTGGCGCGGTCCGCGATGGCGCCGCTGATCAGCGCCGGGGTGATGATGGCGAACATCAGCTGGAAGGCCGCGAACCCGGTGACCGGGATGGTGCCGCTGAGGTCGTTCATCCCGATGCCGCGGAAGCCGAGGAAGTCGAGGTTGCCGATCAGGCCGGCACCGGCGTCGGGGCCGAAGGCCAGGCTGTAGCCGTAGAGGATCCAGAGCACGCTGACGATCGCGAGCGTGATGAAGCTCATGACCAGCATGTTGAGTGTGCTCTTGACCCTGACCATGCCTCCGTAGAAGAAGGCCAGGCCCGGGGTCATCAACATGACCAGGGCCGCACAGATGAACACAAAGGCGGTATCGCCCGCGCTGAAGCCGTCCGGCATCGGCGTCTCCTCGTGAATGGAAGCCGCACCACACCCGGGACCCTGTCCCGTACAACCCGGGGTGTCGGCGATGTGAAGGAGAGTGCCGAAGGCTGATTTCGGCCGATGCGGCTCGGTGTTTCGTGGCCGTGACGCGAGCGACGGACGCGTTACGACCACGTGAACCACGGCCGTGCCATGACAGATCTTGCGCTACCGTGCCGCGCACACGACAGCAGGTAGGCGGATGATCACCGACCGTGGAGGCCCGCGGCCCAAGGGGCGGGGGAGCCCGTACGGTGACGGGGCCGGGGAGGCCTCCACGGTCGGGGTTCGGGGGCGGGGGTGGCCGAAAGCGGCTCCCGCAGGGGCGGTGCGGCGCACACCGCAAATCCGGACGGGGCGACCGGACGGACGGGGCCGGCCCCGTCCGTCGGGTGCGTGCGGACGGTCAGACCGCCGAGGCGAACTCCGGGATGTCCTGCACGACGCGCTCGGCCAGCCGGGAGATCCCGGGCACGCCCGTGAACTGCCGGTTCGCGGCCTCGGAGGTCTTGCGGACGCGGGTGTTCAGCCGCTCGGAGCGCACCTTCGCGGCGATGTCGACGGCCTGCTCGGCCATCACCGCGGCCTGCTCGGGCTCGTTCTGCAGCAGGTGGACGCTGGCCATGCCGATCAGGTTGAAGGCGTAGCTGCGGACGTGCTCGCCGTCCTGCCGGAAGAGGTCGACGGCGCGTTCCATGACCGGCGCCGACATCGACGCGTACAGCTGGCTGCGGCTGGAGTGGTAGGCGAGGTCGCGGTAGGAGTGCGCGTTCTCGGCGTTGAGCTCGGCCTCGGAGAAGAACTTCAGCCAGTTCGGGTCGCCGTCGCCGGCACGGCAGTCGCTGAAGGTGTCCTCGGCGAGCCGGGCGGCCCGGGCGCAGCGGTTGACCTCGCCGATGGTGGCGTAGGCGCGGGCCTCCATCGCGTACAGCAGGGCCTGCTGGCGGGGGGTGGCGGTGTCGCGGCTGCCGTACTGGGCGAGGTGGATGAGTTCGAGCGCGTCCTCGCCGCGGTTGAGGTGGATCATCTGGCGGCTCATGTCGGTGAGGATGAGCGCGCCGAACGGCCGGTCGCCGGCCTCCTTCGCGGCGTGCAGCGCCAGCACGTAGTACTTCTGCGCACTGGGGTGCATGCCGACGTCGTACGACATCCAGCCCGCGAGGTGGGCGAGTTCGGCGGTGAGGCGGAACAGCCGCTTGGTGGTGGGTTCCGGGTACGACTCCTGCAGGAGGTCGGTGACCTCGTGGAGCTGGCCGACGACGGCCTTGCGGCGCAGGCCGCCGCCGTTCTGCGCGTCCCACTGGCGGAACATCACGGTGGTCTGCTCAAGGAGTTGGAGCTCCGGCTCGGAGAGCCGGCCTGTGTGCGGCTCGCCGCCGTTCGCGGCGGTGAGGATCGGGGTGGGAGCGCCGGACGGGCCGGGAGTGAGCCAGCGCTGCATCGGTTCGATGAGCGCGGCACCGGCCGTGAGGGCGAGTGAAGTGCCAAGGAAGCCACGGCGGTTGAGCATGAGGTCGCTGCGCGAGTACTCGCTGATCAGCTGGACGGTCTGGTCGCCGCTCCACGGGAGGTCGACGCCGCCGCCGACGGTCGAGACCGGCACGGCCGGCCGCAGGCCGAGGTCCTCGACGGAGACGACGGAGCCGAAGCGCTCGGAGAACAGCTCCGACATGATCTTCGGGATGGGTTCGCGGGGCTGTTCGCCGTCGAGCCATCTGCGCACCCGGGACGTGTCCGTGCTGACGTGGTGCGCGCCGGTCTGCCGGGCCCGGCGGTTGACCTGCCGCGCCAGCTCGCCCTTGGACCAGCCGCTGCGGGCGAACCACGACGTCAGCTTCTCGTTCGGTTGCTTCTCACCCATGGGAACGTCCCCATCCCGCCCGGCCCCGCCTCGGGGCCCCGCTCGTGGTGCCCGACGGTTCGGGCGCTTGCTCGACGTACCGTGCTGCTCGACTGCCCAGGACCGCACGGGAATCCAGGCCACTGTGGACTCTCCGCTGCGATCCGCGTGCCGAACGTAACGCGATTTCCGCCATCCGGGGGAGCACTGCCGTGGAAACGCCACCTTTCGCCACCCCTGCGGGTGAAGAAACGGTGACCTGGGCGCGCTTCACTGGTAACCGGGTCGGGTTGACCCCGGCACATGCCCGACGACTGGGCCACCCGCCCCATGGACGGATCAACTGCCGCCGATGCTACCGGCTTTGACGGCACCGGAGACGACGGAGGAATCCTCGTGCGAACGCGACGACCGGGTATCCGCAGCTCCGGGGCACGCCTGCTGCTGGAGCGCGCGACACGAATCGGAGCACGCCGCACGGCGCGCGCCGCCGGTGCGCCACCCGCACCGCCACGACCCTCGGACCGGATGTCACGGTCCCGTAACCACGGACCGGCAGAACCTGTTGGGGGAGGCATGGACAACCTGTTCGGCGAACTCCGGCTGCGGCACCTGCGGCTGGCGCCGCGCGGCACCCTGCGGCGCACCCGGGCCACGGCCCTCGACGCGGCCGGCGACTACACCGCCCGCCTCGGCTGGACGGTGGCCGCCGGCCGGGCCCGCGCCGCGCACCGCTCCACCACCGCCTGCGACTGCGGCACCCCGCACTGTGCGGCGCCGGGGCTGCACGTGCTCGCCGGCCCGAAGGCCGCGCCCGGCACCCCGGCGCACGAACTCCGCACCCTCTGGGCGTCCGACGCGCCCGTCCTCCTGCCCGCGGGCCTGCACTTCGACCTGCTGGACGTCCCCGAGCAGGCCGGCCTGCAGGCCCTCGTCCGGCTGGAGCGGATGGGCACCCAGGTCGGTCCGGTGATCTCCTCCCCCACCGGCCGGATGCTCTTCTTCGTCGCCCCCGGCACCGCCCGTCGGCTGCCCGAACTCCTCTACCGGACGGGCTGGGACGACGCCGCACTCGACCTCGTCTGCCACGGCGCCGGCACGTACGTCGCCGCTCCGCCGACCGTGCTCGACGGCCTCGGCCCGATGCGCTGGCTGCGCCGCCCGACCCGGGAGAGCGCCGCCTGCCCGCCCGAGGCACGGCTGCTGCTCGGCACCCTCGCGTACGCGTGCCACCGCGGCCGCCTCCGCAGCGCCGAACCGGCCTGGCCCGCCGCCTGATCCCCTCCTCCCCGCTCCTCCCCCGCACCGAGGACCGAGGACCGACCGGACCGGAAGCACCGGACGGCCGGAGACAGGCAGGACGGCCGGGGAGGCAGGACGGCCGGGGAAAAGCAGGACGGGCCGCCTCCCGCAGGAGACGGCCCGCCAGGACGGACGGTGGCGGACTCAGTCGCCGATCAGCGCGTCCACGAACGCGGCCGGCTCGAAGGGCGCCAGGTCGTCCGCGCCCTCGCCGAGGCCGATGAGCTTGACCGGCACGCCGAGTTCGCGCTGCACCGCGATGACGATGCCGCCCTTGGCCGTGCCGTCCAGCTTGGTCAGCACGATGCCGGTGATGTCGACCACCTCGGCGAACACCCGGGCCTGCACGAGCCCGTTCTGACCGGTGGTGGCGTCGAGCACGAGCAGCACCTCGTCGACCGGGCCGTGCTTCTCGACGACGCGCTTGACCTTGCCGAGCTCGTCCATGAGCCCGGTCTTGGTGTGCAGGCGGCCGGCGGTGTCGACGAGCACGGTGTCGACGCCCTCGGCGATGCCCTGCTTGACCGCGTCGAACGCGACGGAGGCCGGGTCGCCGCCCTCGGGCCCGCGCACGGTGTGGGCGCCGACCCGCTCGCCCCAGGTCTGCAGCTGGTCGGCGGCGGCCGCACGGAAGGTGTCGGCGGCGCCGAGCACCACCCGGCGCCCGTCGGCGACGAGCACCCGGGCGAGCTTGCCGGTGGTGGTGGTCTTGCCGACGCCGTTGACGCCGACGACGAGGACGACGGCCGGCCCCTCCTCGTGCTTGGTGGAGCGCACGGTGCGGTCGGTGTCCGTCCCGATCAGGGCGACGAGTTCCTCGTGCAGCAGGGCCCGCAGCTCCGCGGGGCTGCGGGTGCCGAGCACCTTCACGCGGGTGCGCAGGTTGTCCACGAGCTCCTGGGTGGGGGCGACGCCGACGTCCGCGGTGAGCAGGATCTCCTCGATCTCCTCCCAGGTGTCCTCGTCGAGGCGGTCCCGGGAGAGCAGGGCCAGCAGGCCCTTGCCGAGCGTGTTCTGCGAGCGGGAGAGCCGGGAGCGCAGCCGCACCAGGCGGCCGGCGGTGGGCTCGGGCACCTCGACGGCGGGCGGGGCCGCGGCCTCCGCCGGGGCCTGCTCCTCGGCTTCGGGGAGCGGCACCTCCTCGATGGTCTGGGCCGGCGCCTCGGTGGGCGGGGCGGACTCCTCGCCGACCTGCGGCTCGCGCGGCGGCGTGATGACGGGTGCCTCGGGCCTGGGAGGCAGCGGCTTGCGTCGTCTGCCGGTGACGACGAGGCCCGCGATCGCGCCGATGGCGACCACGGCGATGACTACGGCAAGGATCACGTATTCCATAACCCCCCCAGTATCGGCGACGCCCGCAAGGGCGGGGAGCAGCCGGACGGTGTGGCTCAGCCCGCGGGTGCCGCCGCGGGCCGTTCCCGGTGCCCGCCCCCGGCCGGGCGGGCGGGGGGCGTCCCCGTGCGCAGCCGCTGGCTGATCACCTGCGAGATGCCGTCGCCCTTCATGGTGACGCCGTAGAGGGCGTCGGCGGACTCCATCGTGAGCTTCTGGTGGGTGATGACGATCAGCTGGGAGCTCTCCCGGAGCTCCTCCATGATCGAGACGAGCCGGCGCAGGTTGGTCTCGTCGAGGGCCGCCTCCACCTCGTCCATCACGTAGAACGGGCTGGGCCGGGCCTTGAAGATCGCCACCAGCAGGGCGACCGCGGTGAGCGAGCGTTCGCCGCCGGAGAGCAGCGAGAGCCGCTTCACCTTCTTGCCGGGCGGGCGGGCCTCCACCTCGACACCGGTGGTGAGCATCGACGCGGGGTCGGTGAGCAGGAGGCGTCCCTCGCCGCCGGGGAAGAGGCGGGAGAAGACGCCTTCGAACTGTGCGGCGGTGTCGTGGAACGCGGCGGTGAAGAGCTGTTCGACCCGGGTGTCGACGTCGCGGACGATGTCCATGAGGTCGCGCCGGCTCTTCTTCAGGTCGTCGAGCTGCTCGCCGAGGAAGCGGTGGCGTTCCTCCAGTGCCGTGAACTCCTCCAGGGCCAGCGGGTTGACCTTGCCGAGCTGCTGGTAGGCGCGTTCGGCCGTCTTGAGCCGCTTCTCCTGCTCGGCCCGGTCGTACGGGCGCGGCTCGCCGGGCTCCTGGCCCTCCTCGGGGGTGGGCGGCGGCACCGGGGTGTCCGGGCCGTAGCCGTCGAGCAGTTCCTGGCCCTCGATGCCGAACTCGTCGAGTGCGCGGCCCTCCAACTGCTCGATGCGCAGGCGTTTCTCGGCGCGCATCACCTCGTCGCGGTGGCCGACGTCGACGAGGCGGTCGCGTTCGGCGATGAGGCCGCGGCCGTGTTCGCGGGCGGTGCGCAGCTCGGCCTCGCGGCCGGTGCGGTCCTGCTCGACGGCGGTGCGTTCGGCGTCGGCGGCGGCGAGGGAGGACTCCACGGCCGCGAGCAGTCGGCGGGCGCCGTCGGCGACGGCGGCGGCCGACTCGGCGTCCTCGCGGGCGCGGCGGCGGTGTTCGGCGGCGCGGGCGCGGCTCTCGCGTTCGGCGGCGGCGGCGCGGTCGAGCTGGTCGGCGCGGCCGGTGAGGGAGCGGGCGCGTTCCTCGTGGGTGCGGACGGCGAGCCTGGCCTCCAGTTCGCCCTGCCGGGCTGCGGTGCCGGCGGTGGCGAGGCGGTCGCGTTCGGCGGTGTCGGGCTCGTCCTCGCCGTCGGCGGCGAGTTCCTCGGCGGCCTCCAGGCGGGCGGTGAGTTCCTCCGCGGCCCCGGTGGCCTCGGCGAGGCCGAGTTCGGCGCGGTCGGCGGCGGCGGTGAGGCGTTCGGCCTCGCCCTCGGCGGCCCTGGCCTGGCCGGCGGAGCGGCCGAGGGAGCCGGCGAGCCGGGCCCGTTCCTTCTCGGCTCCGCGCCGGGCGGCGGTCAGCTGCTCGTGGGCGAGGGCGAGTTCGCGGCGGCGTTCGCCGGCGGCGGCCAGTTCCCCGGCCGACTGTGCGCAGCGGGTGTCGAGTTCGTCGATGAGGCGGGCGGCTTCGGCGACCTGGGCCTGGGTCTCCAGCAGGCTGGGGGCGCCGGCCGAGCCGCCCTGGACGAAGCCCGCCGTGAGGAGGTCGCCGTCCAGGGTGACCGCGGTCAGCCCGGGGTACCGGGTGACGAGCCGGTGGGCGGCCGCGAGGTCGGCGACCACGGCGGTGCCGGCGAGCAGGGCCGCGACGGCGCCGCGCAGGGCGGCCGGGGCCTCGACCGAGTCGGCGGCCCAGGTCGCGCCGTCGGGGAGGCCGGGTGCGGCCGGGGCGAGCGCGGGGGCGTCGGCGACGAGCAGGGCGGCCCGGCCGGCGTCCTGCTCGCGGAGCTGCCGCACGGCCGCGGCCGCGGTGTCGAGGCCGTCCACGGCGACGGCGTCGGCGGCGGCGCCGAGTGCCGCGGCGAGGGCGGTCTCGTGGCCCGGGCGGACGGTGAGGAGTGCGGCGGCGGAGCCGAGCACGCCGGGTGGTCCTCCGGCGGCGAGCAGGGTGCCGCTGCCGTCCTTGCGGCGCAGGCCGAGGGCGAGCGCCTCGTGGCGGGCGGTGAGGCCGGCGCGTTCGCGTTCGGCGGCGCCGGCGGCGTCCCGGGCGGCGGCGAGGGCGTGTTCCGCGTCGGCGAGCGCGGCGCGGGTGCGGGCGTCGGCGCTGTCGTGGTCCTCGTCGGCGGCTGCCAGGCCGTCCGCCTCGTCCTGGAGCAGCCGGTGCTCCTGCCGGGCGGCCTCGGCGCGGTCGAGGGCGGCGTCGCGGGCCTCGGCGAGCCGGCCGATCTCGGCGCCGGCGGCGGTGGCGCGGGAGCGGGCGGCGGCGACCTGGCCCTGGAGGCGGGCGAGGCCTTCGCGCCGGTCGGCGATGGCCCGGGCGGCCGTCCGGAGCCGTGCCTCCTCGGCGGTGAGGTCGCGTTCGAGGGTGCTGCGGGTCTCGACGGCCTCGGCGAGGGCGTACTGCGCCTCCTCCAGTGCGTCGGTGAGGGCTGCCTCCTCCTCGCGGACGCGGGCGGCCTCGGCGGCGAGTTCCTCGGGGTCGCGGCCGCGCCGCTCGTCGGTCCGGGCGGCGGTGCGGGCGTGGCGGACGCGGGCCTCGGCGAGGCCGATGGTGCCGCGGGTGCGCTCGGTGAGGGCGGAGAGGGCGTACCAGGTCTGCCGGACGGCTTCCAGGCGTGGTCCGAGCTGCCCGACCTGGGCCTCCAGGACGGCCTCGCGCTGGACGGCGGCGGCGAGTTGCTGCTCGACGGTGGTGCGGCGCAGTCTGACGGCGAGTTCGTCGGCGATCTCGGCCTCGACGGCGCGGCGCAGGGTGAGGAGGTCGTCGGCGAGCAGGCGCAGCCGGGCGTCGCGGAGTTCGGCCTGGATGCCGGCGGCGCGGCGGGCGATCCTGGCCTGCCGGCCGAGCGGGCCGAGCTGGCGGCGGAGTTCGGCGACGAGGTCCTGCACGCGGTTGAGGTTGCCCTGCATCGCGTCCAGTTTCCGCAGCGCCTTCTCCTTGCGCTTGCGGTGCTTGAGGACGCCGGCGGCCTCCTCGATGAAGGCCCGGCGGCCCATCGGGTCGGCCTGGAGGACGGAGTCGAGGCGGCCCTGGCCGACGATGACGTGCATCTCGCGGCCGATGCCGGAGTCGGAGAGGAGCTCCTGGATGTCGAGCAGGCGGCAGACGGTGCCGTTGAGCGCGTACTCGCTGCCGCCGTTGCGGAACATCGTCCGCGTGATGGTGACCTCGGAGTAGTCGATGGGCAGGGCGCCGTCGGTGTTGTCGATGGTGAGGCTGACCTCGGCGCGGCCGAGCGGGGCGCGCCCGCCGGCGCCGGCGAAGATGACGTCCTCCATCTTGCCGCCGCGCAGCGACTTGGCGCCCTGCTCGCCCATGACCCAGGAGAGGGCGTCGACGACGTTGGACTTGCCGGAGCCGTTGGGCCCGACGACGCAGGTGATGCCCGGTTCGAAGCGCAGCGTGGTCGCCGAGGCGAAGGACTTGAACCCGCGCAGCGTCAGGCTTTTCAGGTGCACCCGTCCGACCTCCTCGCCCGTGCGCCGGCGCCCTTCCGGCGACTGTATCCGGCCGGGTGCGGGACAGAAGGTGAGGAGGCGGTTTGGCCACGCCGTGGCAGGGGCAGCATTGGCGCGGGGAGGGCTGCCGGACACGACGAAGGGACGCCACACCGGACGTCCCTTGCAGGCTGCGATCCCTTTCGGGAAGCTCAGTGCACCGACTGCGTCGATCGTTCGGACGGGATCAGGTGAGCGCGGGCTCCCGGTGATCCATGCCGATGCTGGAGAGCAGCGAGTGCTCGTCAGCGACAGCGGCAAGAGCGTCGTTCTCGGACTGGAGGCGGGTGAGCTCGGCCTCCAGGTCCTGGACGCGCTGCTGCAGCCGTCGCATCTCGGAGAGCATTCGCGGGTCGGGGCCGCCGACGTACCCGAGAAGCGCCTTTGCCATGATGTATGGTCCTCCACGCTGAGTGACCGAACCGTTTTGCGGTACTGGTCTAGGGGGGAAGGGTGCGCACCCGTCCTCGCCCCGGGCGTGCTGGCTGGGCACATCAGGACGGCCGCAGTGAGCTGGGCACACGGCGACTCGACCCTTCCGGGGAAACGCAGACTGGTGCGCGGGCTTTCAGCGTCTCACCAAAGACCCTACGGGTCAACACGATCACCGCACGCTACCGCGCGCCTCTCACCTGCATGGCGGGACGGTCACACCACGGGCGGGGCGGGCCACCGGAGCCGGTGGATCACTGCTGGTGCGGAGTCAACCACGAGTCCGCCCGGATGGCAACCGGATGACACCGGCAGTTGCCGGAGGGTCTCTCCACCCTCCGGCAACTGCGGTGTGCTCAACGGATCGCGAACCCTTCGTACCCGCCCCCGGTCGCGGTCCAGATCTCGGTGACACCGCTGACCTGGCCCGGAGTGCCCGGGCCGCGCAGCAGGGCGAGCAGCGCCTCGCACTCGGCGTGCAGTCCTTCGGCCACGACCTGGACGCGCCCGTCGGCGAGGTTGCTCGCGTACCCGGTCAGTCCGATCTCCAGGGCCCTGGCCCTGGTCCACCACCGGAAGCCGACCTCCTGGACGCGCCCGCGGACCCACGCGGTGGCCCGGACGGGCCGGCGGAGGTCGAGCAGGTGGGCGTGGTGGCTGTCGTGACCGTGCATGCCACGACCATAGTCGGGCGTGGCGGGGGCGGGTCCGAGGGGTTTCACGGCACGTCCACCGCTCCTCCCGGACCTCCGCGCGCGAACGGCGGGTTTCACCCGGCCGGGTGCAGCGGGGGCCGGGGGCACCCGGCCGGGTGAAACGGAATTCGGGGCACCCGGCCGGGTGCAGCGGGGCCCGGGGCGCACCCGGGGCCGGGTCAGAAGCCGCCGCCGAAGTCGCCGCCTCCCCCGCCGTCGAAGCCTCCGCCGCCGCCGAACCCCCCGAAGTCGCCCTGCTGGAAGTCCGCGCCGGAGTAGTCGCCCCCGTCGGGGCCGCCGTCCGCCGCCCATGCGCCGGACGGGGACAGCACCGAGCCCATGACGGTGCCCGCGACCAGGGCGGGCAGCAGACCGGTGCCGTAGTAGCCGCCGGCCCAGGGGCCGTAGACCGGGCCGGCGTTCCAGTACGGTTGGCGGCCGCGCGCGGTCTGCACGGTGCGGGCGTCCGGTTCCTCGCCGGCCGCGAGCCTGAGCGCGTCGCGGGTGCAGACCGGCACCGCGCGCGGCGCACCGCCCTCCGGCGCCCAGTCGGCGTCCTTCACGGACGGGCCGTGCCGCGGGTCGAAGAAGCAGGGCGGGCGGCGCTCGGGGGGCGGGCGGCCCTCGCGGCGGAAGGCGAGCGCCACCAGGGCGAACCTGCCCTCCGCGAGCTCCTCGGTGACGGGTCCGACCTCCTGCGGCCGGGTCGCGGCGTCCATGCCGCGTCTGGCCTGCTCGTACGCGTCGAGGGCGCGGGCGTAGTCGGCGCGCTGGGCGTCGTCGGCGCCGGGGGCCGCGGGGTCGAAGTCGAGCCGGTCGAGTTCCTCGCCGAAGGCGGTGATGTCCTCGTCGACGACGGTGCGCAGCCGGGCGAGGTCGGCGCGGTTCTGCTCGTCCCGGCGCCGGCGGGACCGGCGCACGAGCAGGAACGCACCGGTGCCGGCGAGCGCGAGGAGCACCAGCGGTACGACGATCGCCGCCGTGCTCACGCCGCCGGAGGCGACGCCGTGGCCGCGGGTCTGGGCGACGGCCTGGGCGGTGAAGTCGTCGAGGGTGCCGGCGATGTCGCCGGGGTGGGCGCGGGCCGCGGCGTCGGCGATCCGGTCGGCGGCGGCGGGCGCGAGGGCCGCACGGTCGGAGAACGCCCGGAACTCGTCGCCGCGCCAGATCCCGTACACGCCGACGATGCCGGTCTCGGTGCGCAGGTCGCGGGCGACCGTGGCGGCGGGGTAGTCGTCGTCCGCGGGGACGACGGCAACAAAAACGGGCTTGTCGGCGTCGGCGATCGTGCGGGTGAGGGCGGCCGCGCGGGCCTCGGGGTAGCGGTCGGCCATCGCGGGGTCGACGTACACCTGTCCCTGTCTCAGGGCTGCGGCGGCGTCCGACACCCCGGCGTGCGCGGTGGCGGGCACCAGGAGCAGCAGCAGCCCGGCCAGCAGCGCGACGAGCGCCGCCGCCGGTCCACGCGAAACGGTTCTCATACCTCCGACGCTACGCCGGTCGTCGCCCGGGGCCCCCGGACGCGCGGCCGACGTACGACCCGGGGCCGGGACCACCCCCGCCGACCGGCCGGAATCCCCGCCGGTGCGTCCGCGCGGGGCCGCTGGCCCGGCATAGTGGTGCCTGCCCGTCCCGCCCTGATCGGAGTCCTCCTTGTTCATCGGTCTTGCCACCGCCGTCGCGGCCTCCGTCTGCTACGGCACCGGGTCGGTCCTGCAGGCGGTGGGCGCCCGCAGGTCGGCGCGCGAGGAGGCGGCCCGGGCCGGCGGGGCGTCCGCGGTGACGCAGCACGGCGGCCCGAGCCTCGCGTCGACCGCCAAGGCGGCGGTGACGTGGGAGTTCATCCTCGGCACGGTGCTCGACTTCGTGGGGTTCATGCTGGGGGCGCTGGCGGCGCGGCTGCTGCCGCTGTTCCTGTCGCAGACGATCATCAGCGCCAACCTGGTGATCACCGCGCTGCTCAGCGTCCGGCTGCTGGGCCTGCGGCTCAAGGGGATGGAGTGGGCGTCGATCGGCGTGCTGTGCGGTGCGCTGGTGATGCTCGCCGTGGCGGCCGGCCCGGAGGGGGAGCACCACGCGGCGCGGGCGGTGCACTGGTGGCTGCTGGCCGTGACGGTGCTGCTGATCGCGGGCGGCAGCCTGCTGGTGCGGCGGCTGGGGCGCGGTGCGGCGGTCGTGGCGGGTCTGCTGTCCGGTCTGGGGTTCGGCGCGCTGGGTGTCGGGGTGCGCATCCTGGACGGCGTCGAGCCGTTCGACCTGGTGCGGCTGCTGGCGGACCCGGCGCTCTACGCGGTCCTGGTGGGCGGCCTGGGCGGGATGTACCTGCACACGGTGGCCCTGCAGGTCGGTTCGGTGAACGCCGCGACCGCGGCGCTGGTGGTCGGCGAGACGGTGGTGCCGGGCGTGGTCGGCGTGCTCTGGCTGGGCGACTCGGCCAGGGCCGGGCTGGGCTGGCTCGCCGTGTTCGGCTTCGTGCTCGCGGTGGCGAGTGCGGTCGGCGTGGCCTGGTTCGGTGAGGACGAGGGCGCGCTGCACGGCGTGGAGCCGCAGCAGGAGGCGGCGCGGGCCTGACCGCGGGTACGGCGCCGCCCCCGGGCCGGGGGCGGCCGGGGGTCAGACCGCGCGGGGCGGCCGCTGGCAGCGGGGGCAGAAGTAGCTGGAGCGGTTCATCCAGGCGGCGCGCCGCATCGGCGTGCCGCAGCGGTGGCAGGGCTCGCCCTCGCGGCCGTAGGCGTCGAGGTCGCGGGAGAAGTAGCCGCTCTCGCCGTTGACGTTGACGTAGAGGCTGTCGAAGGTGGTGCCGCCGACGGCGAGCGCCGCGTTCATGACGTCCCGGGCGTGGCCGAGGAGTTCGGCGGCGCGGGGGCGGGGCAGGGAGGCCGTCGGCCGGTCGTAGTGCAGCCGGGCGCGCCAGAGCGACTCGTCGGCGTAGATGTTGCCGACGCCGCTGATCAGGGTCTGGTCGAGCAGGGCGCGCTTGACGGTGGTGCGCCGGGCGCGCAGGGCGGTGAGGAACGCCTCGTCGTCGAACCGCTCGTCGAGCGGGTCGCGGGCGATGTGCGCGAGCGAGCGGGGGGTGGCTTCCGGGTCGCCCGGTTCGGCGTCCTCGACGGCGAGGCCGCCGAAGGTGCGCTGGTCGACGAAGCGGAGTTCGCGCCCGCCGTCGGTGAAGCGGAAGCGCACCCGCAGGTGGGTCTCGTCGGGGGTGGCCGGGTCCTGCACGAGCAGCTGCCCGCTCATGCCGAGGTGGCCGACCAGGGTGTGGCCGGTGCCGTCGAGCGGCACCCAGAGGTACTTGCCGCGCCGCCGGGCCTCGCCGAGCGTGGCGCCGGCGAGGCGGTCGGCGAAGTCCTGGCCGCCCGCGAGGTGCCGACGGACGGAGCGCGGGTGCAGCACCTGGACGTCGGCGACCGTCCGCCCGCTCACCCAGCGGGCGAGCCCGCGGCGGACGACCTCGACCTCGGGGAGCTCGGGCATGGCGGCGGCCTCAGGCGGTGGTGTCGGGCGTGCTCTCGGCGTACTTGGCCTTGATCTCGCGCCAGGCGCTCTCGGCGGCCTTCTGCTCGGCTTCCTTCTTGGAGCGTCCGCTGCCGTGGCCGTAGTCCTGGCCGGCGACGCGGGCGGCGGCGTCGAAGTTCTTCTGGTGGTCCGGGCCCGACTCGGTGACGACGTACTCCGGCACACCGATGCCGACGGCGGCGGTGAGCTCCTGGAGGCTGGTCTTCCAGTCCAGTCCGGCACCGAGCTGCGAGGACTCCTCGATCAGCGGGTCGAACAGCCGGTGCACGAAGTCGGTGGCGGCGTCGAGGCCCCGGTCGAGGTAGACGGCGCCGATCACGGCCTCGACGGTGTCGGCGAGGATCGACGACTTGTCGCGGCCGCCGGTGCCCTCCTCGCCCTTGCCGAGGCGGATGAAGGCCCCGAGCTCCAGGGTGCGGCCGACCTCGGCGAGCGCGCGGGAGTTGACCACCGCGGCCCGGAGCTTGGCGAGCGTGCCCTCGGCGACCTCCGGGTGGAGGCGGTAGAGGGTGTCGGTCACCACGAGGCCCAGCACCGAGTCGCCGAGGAACTCCAGGCGCTCGTTGGTGGGCAGCCCGCCGTTCTCGTACGCGTACGAGCGGTGGGTCAGGGAACGCACCAGAAGGGCGCGCTCGAGTACGTACCCGAGGCGCCCTTCCAGGACGTCGTAATCGGTCGAAGCCGGCCCGCCGGGCCTGCCCCCGTTCGAGGGAGCCGACTTGCGGGAAGAGTTACCGTCCGACATCGATCCGTACACCCGCCGATCAGACCGAGAGGACCTGGCGACGGTTGTACGTGCCGCAGCTCGGGCACGCGATGTGACCCAGCTTCGGCTCGTGGCAGCGGTCGCACGCCACGAGGGCCGGAACGACGGCCTTCCAGTTGGACCGGCGGTGGCGCGTGTTGCTGCGCGACATCTTCCGCTTCGGAACAGCCACGGCTACTTCTCCTGGTTCTCGGCGAGACCCTCACGGGTGTCGCTGTTCTTGATTCCGTCACCCTCGTCGCCGGGGGCGGCGGAGAGTCCCTGCAGAGCCGCCCACCGGAGGTCGGCGGCCTCGTGGTGGTGGTCCGGGTCGTCGCTCAGGCGTGCCCCGCAGGCGGAGCAGAGGCCCAGGCAGTCGTCCTGGCACACCGGCTGCAGCGGCAGTGCGAGCACCACCGCGTCACGCAGCACCGGCTGGAGGTCGAAGAAATCGCCCTCCAGGCGGTAAGTCTCCTCGTCCGACTCCTCGTCGAGGACGTCGGCGACCGGCATCCGGGCGCGGTGGCGCTCCTCGGACTCCGGGTAGTAGTAGAGCTCCTGGAAGTCGACCTCCAGGTCGTCCTCCACCGGCTCCAGGCAGCGCGAGCACTCGCCCTCGACGTGCGTCCCGGCCGTGCCGGTGACCAGCACGCCCTCGACGACCGACTCCAGGCGGAGCTCCAGCGTGATCGGGCTCTTCCCCGGCACCCCGATGACGTCGGCGATGCCGAGGCCCTCGGGCGCCTCCAGGGTCCGGGACACCTTGCGCATCGAGCCGGGGCGACGGCCGAGCTCGTGCGTGTCGAACACGAGGGGGTCGCGGTGGTCGAGGCGGTTCAAGGTGTCCTGACTTCCTGTGGCGGCGCGCATCCCTGCGCGGCGCGGATCGTTCATGCGGTGTGCACGGCCCTGCGGTGTGCACGGTCCTGCGGTGGACGCGCAGCCCGTGTGCGGGCACGCGACGAGGCCGGTACGAACAGGCCGGAGTGGTCAGACTACCCGAGACTCCGGCCAGGCCCAAAGTCGGTGCCCGGCCCCCGCGTCAGCGGCCGCCCAGCTCCCGCAGCCTGGTCATGTCGATCATGCTGGTGTCGAAGAAGCTCGTCTCGTCCAGCCCGGGCTGCTGCTGGTGCGGCATCGGCGCCTGCTGCTGGGGCTGCTGCGGGTAGCCGTAGGCGTTGCCGTACGCGTCGGTCTGGTAGCCCTGTTGCTGCTGCTGGTAGTAGGGGTCGACCCCCTGCTCCTGGCCCTGGTAGGCCTCCTGCGCCGGGTAGCCGTCCTGCCCCTGGTACGCGGCGGCGGGCTGCTGGTAGCCGTAGCCGCCGTACGGGTCGGCCT
The DNA here is from genome assembly GCF_045862635.1 of Kitasatospora sp. NE20-6. NCBI lineage: Bacteria > Bacillati > Actinomycetota > Actinomycetes > Kitasatosporales > Streptomycetaceae > Kitasatospora > Kitasatospora sp. NE20-6. The sequence continues at coordinate 28,064 of NZ_BPRL01000063.1, read as the reverse complement.
GGCCGCCCGCCGCCGGGTCGTAGCCGCCGTTGTAGGCGTCCGCGTACTGCGGGGCGCCCTGGCTCGCGTACGGGTCCTCGCCGGGAGCCTGCCAGCCGGCCGCGGCCGGGGTCCGGTCGGGCCAGCTCTGCTGCTGCGGGATCTCCTCGCGGTACCAGGGCTGCTCCTCGCCCTCGGCGGCGAAGCCGGAGGCGACCGCCTCGGCGCGGTCCTTCGCCTGCTGCGCCTCGTCGGCGGCGGCGAGGTAGGCGCCGAGCTCGTCGATCGGGGCCTTGCCGAGCAGCTTGTCGCGACCCTTGCCGACCGCCTCCAGGGTCGCGCCGAGCACGGCCTGCAGGGTGGCGAGCTTCACGTCGACGTACTCGTCGGCCTCGGGGCTGGGGCTGACCCGCGGCTGGAACTCCTCGCCGTCGGCGTCGGCGTCCGCGTCCGGCTCGTAGACGCCGGCGCCGCGCAGCTTCTGCCGGCCGCGGCCGACGGCGCCGAGCGTCTTGGTGAGGACGACCTCGAAGTTGGCGAGCTTGGAGTCGACGTAGTCGTCGGCCTCGGCGCGCTTGGTCTCCACCTCGGCGCGGGCCTCGGCCAGGATGCGGTCGGCCTCGTTCTGCGCGCGCAGCACGACCTCGGTGTCGGAGATGAGCGAGCCGCGCTCGTCGTGCGCACCGCGGATGATCTGGTCGGCCTGGGCCTGCGCGTCGGCCACCACCTGCTGGTGGTCGGCGACGACCGACTGGGCCTGGGCGAGCTCGGCAGGCAGGGCGCCCTGGAGGTCGCGGAGCATCGAGACCAGCTCGGCGCGGTTGACCACGCACGAGGCCGACATCGGCATCGCGCGGGCGTTCTCGACCGACGCGACGATCTCGTCGAGTTTCTGCTGCACGTCCACGGGCGCTTCAGTCTTTCCGTGTGCCGCCTGGCTAGTGGCGGAGGCAGTCCCCGACGACACGGCGGCGCCGCGGGGCAGGACTACAGACTGTACGACCACAGGGGCCGCGGCTCACAACGTCCGGCACGGCCGGGCTGCGCCACCGCGGGCGGATTGCGACGGTTGACCGGAACTGTCCGTTTCAGCCCCGGCGTTCGGCGATCCGGTCGACCAGCCGGCGGTGCACCGTCTCGGGCAGCAGGTGCGAGACGTCGCCGCCGAGCGAGGCGACCTCCTTGACGAGGGTCGAGGAGAGGAAGCTGTACGTCGGCGAGGTCGGCACGAAGAGCGTCTCGACACCCGTGAGGCCGTGGTTCATCTGGGCCATCTGCAGCTCGTAGTCGAAGTCGCTGACCGCCCGCAGGCCCTTGATGATCGCCGGGATGCCGCGCTCCCGGCAGAAGTCGACCAGCAGGCCGGTGTGCGACTCGACCACGATGTTGCCGAGCTTGGCGGTGGTCTCCTCGATCAGCGCGATGCGCTCCTCGATGGTGAACATGCCCTGCTTGTTCTGGTTGACCAGCACGGCGACATGGACGACGTCGTAGAGCTTCGAGGCCCGCTCGATGATGTCGAGGTGTCCGTTGGTGATGGGGTCGAAGGATCCCGGGCAGACGGCGCGGCGCATGTCGTGTGCTCCCTAGGGGGTAACCGGTGCTACGAGTGTCGGTCGGCCTCGTCGGCGGCGCGACCGTACCAGAGCGTGCCCTCGCCGTACCGGCGCGAGCGCAGCGCGTCGAAGCCCTCCGGCCAGTCGAACTCACCGCCGCGTGTGCTGCGTTCCACGGTGACGAGTGCGTCCTCCGCGATCCAGCCCCCGGCACGGAGTGTGATCAGCATCTCGCACAGCTCCTCGTCCGTCACGGAGTACGGCGGATCGAGGAACACCAGGTCGTACGGGGTCTGCGGGGCCGGCCCGGCCGCCACCCGCTCGGCCCGGTCCGCCCGGACCTCGGCGCCCGGCAGGCCCAGGGTGCGGACGTTGTCACGGATGACGCGGGCCGCGACCGCGTCCGACTCGACCAGCAGCACGTGCTCGGCGCCGCGGGAGAGCGCCTCCAGGCCGACCGCCCCGGACCCGCCGAACAGGTCGAGCATCCTGGCGCCCTGCACGGTGCCGCGCAGCGCCGCCAGGGTGGAGAACATCGCCTCCCGGGCCTTGTCCGAGGTGGGGCGGGTGGAGCGGCCGGGCGGGACGGCCAGCCGGCGGCCGCCGGCGACACCGGCGATGACGCGGGTCATGGGGAGTGCGGTCCTTACGTGTGGTGGGGCGTGCCGGGCGCGGCGCGTCCGGCACGGCGGGAGCCCCGCCGGCAGGCCGGCGGGGCTCCCCCATTCAAGCGCGCCGGGCGGCGCGGTGCGTCACTCGGCGGGCGCGGTGGCCCCCAGCAGGGCGGGCGAGGCGAACCGCGACCACGACAGGCAGCCGTCGGGCGGGCAGTACTCGGGGCGGCGCGGGTCGTGGCCCAGCTCGCGCAGCTTGGTGCGGACGGAGTCGGGGGTGCGGCCGTACCGTGCGGCGATCCGGGCGACGGTGTCGCCCTCGTGGAACCGGCGGACCAGCTCCTCCTCGTGCTGCGGCACCCACGGCGCGCCGTGTCCGGGGTAGAGCTCGCGGAGCACGTCGCGGTCGGGGATCGGCTCGGAGACGTCGGCGACGATCGCCAGCGCCCGCAGCGCGCGGTTGAGCGCGATCCGCAGGCTGGCGACGTCCTCCACGGGCAGGCGGATCCTGCCGGAGGCGAGCGGGGTGGCGGACGCGCCCTCGCGCCAGCCGGCCAGGGTGAGGGTGACCTCGCGGTCGTCCTCGCTGGCGAGTTCGATCCGGAAGATCTTGTCGCCGAGCGGGAGCTCGTTGAGATGACGGAATGCCATGGGCTGGACCCCCAAGTGTCGTGCCGGGAACACACCTTGGGGGTGCGTCCCGAACACCTCCATTCTCCCTCCGGGCACTGACAATCCGCCCCGGCGGCCGGTGCGGCGCCGGGTCAGCCCTTTTCGAGGTACTCGGCGCGGTCCTCGTCGAGCAGGCTCTCCAGGGCGGTCCGCAGCTCCGGGTGGTCGGCCAGGTCGGGGTCGGCGGCGACCAGCCGGGCGGCCTCCGTCCGGGCGGTCGCGATGACCTCCTCGTCGTCCAGCACGGACAGCACCTTCAGCGAGGACTTCACGCCGGACTGCGCCTGGCCGAGCACGTCGCCCTCGCGGCGCTGCTCCAGGTCGATCCGGGAGAGCTCGAAGCCGTCCAGGGTGCCGGCCACCGCGTCGAGCCGTGACCTCGCCGGGCTCGCCGCGGGCATGTCGCTGACCAGCAGGCACAGGCCCGCCGCACTGCCGCGGCCGACCCGGCCGCGCAACTGGTGCAGCTGCGAGACGCCGAACCGGTCGGCGTCCATGATGACCATCACCGTGGAGTTGGGCACGTTGACGCCCACCTCGATCACCGTGGTCGCGACGAGCACGTCGACCGCGCCCGCCGTGAAGCGCCGCATCACGTCGTCCTTCGCCTCCGGGGCGAGCCGGCCGTGCAGGATCTCCACGCGCAGCCCGGCCAGCGGTCCCTTCGCGAGCATCTCCGCCGTCTCGACGACCGCCAGCGGAGGCCTGCGGTCGTCGGACGCCGCGCCCACGTCCTCCAGGTCGTCCCCCGCGGCCTTGCGCTTCTTCCCCTGCTCCTCCGGCTCGTCCCCGATCCGCGGGCAGACGACGTACGCCTGGTGGCCCTTGCCGACCTCCTCGCGCACCCGCTCCCAGGCGCGGGCCAGGAAGTTGGGCTTCTCCAGCGCGGGCACGACGTGGGTGGAGATCGGCGAGCGGCCGGCCGGCAACTGGTCGAGGACGGAGGTCTCCAGGTCGCCGAAGACCGTCATGGCGACCGTCCGCGGGATCGGCGTCGCCGTCATCACCAGCAGGTGCGGGGGGCGCTCGCCCTTGGCCCGCAGGGCGTCGCGCTGCTCCACGCCGAAGCGGTGCTGCTCGTCGACCACCACCAGCCCGAGGTCCTGGAACTGCACCTTGTCCTCGATGAGGGCGTGGGTGCCGATGGCGATCCCGGCGTCGCCGCAGGCCATGTCGAGCAGGGCCTGGCGGCGGGCGGGCACCCCCATCGAGCCGGTCAGCAGCACCACCTTCGTGCCGAGGTCGGAGCCGCCGAGCATGCCGCCCTCGGCGAGGTCGCCCATCATCTCGACGATCGAGCGGTGGTGCTGCTGGGCCAGCACCTCGGTGGGGGCGAGCAGCACGGCCTGGCCCCCGGCGTCGACCACGGTGAGCATCGCGCGCAGCGCGACCAGGGTCTTGCCGGAGCCGACCTCGCCCTGGAGCAGCCGGTGCATCGGGTGCTCGGCCGCGATGTCGTCGAAGATCTCCGCGCAGACGGTCTTCTGGCCGTCCGTCAGTTCGAAGGGCAGCCGTGCGTCGAAGGCGTCGAGCAGGCCGCCGGTGCGGCGGTGCCGCGCGGTGGCGGGCAGCGCGGAGTCCGCGGCGCGGCGCCGGGCGAGGGCGACCTGCAGGACGAACGCCTCGTCCCAGCGGAGGCGGCTCTGCGCGCGTTCGCGGTCGGCCTGGCTGCGCGGGCGGTGGATGAGTTCGAGCGCCTCGGCGAGCGGCAGGAGGTCGTGCTCGGCGCGGAGTTCGGGGGGCAGCGGCTCGCCGACGTCGCCGAGGTGCGTGTCGAGCGCCATCTCGACGCACTTCACCAGCTTCCAGCTGGGCAGTTGGGCACTGGCCGGGTAGACGGGGATGAGCCGCCCGGCGAAGGCCGTCGCGGTGCCGGAGTCGGCGTCCTCGTCGAGCAGCTGGTAGTCCGGTCCGGCGAGCTGCCGGGTGCGGTTGAAGAGCCCCACCTTGCCGGCGAACAGCCCCTGCGCGCCGGGGCGGAGGTCCTTCTGGCGCCAGCCCTGGTTGAAGAACACCAGGGTGAGCCGGCTGCGGCCGTCGGTGACGATCACCTCCAGCCGGTCGCCCTTGCGCCCGCGGAAGGGGATCAGCGTCACCTTCTCGATCCGGGCCAGCACGGTGACGTGCTCGTCGACCTCCAGCTCGTCGAGGCTGGTGAGCTGACCGCGTTCCACGTACCGGCGCGGGTAGTGGTGCAGCAGGTCGCCGACCGTGCGCAGCTTGAGGGAGTCGGCGAGCACCTTCGCGGTGCGGTCGCCGACCAGCTTGGTCAGTGGTTCATCGAGAGCGCCCATCAGGCCCTATTGGACACCACGGCGGCGACAGAACGGGCTACTCGACGCCGATGAGCAGCAGCTCGGACTCCTGGCCGCCGCGGTAGACGACCGTGTCGACCTCCGGACGCTGCCGCCGGGCGTGCGCGACGAGGTCGTCCGCCAGGCCGCCGGGGGCGCCCGCGCCGAGGACGAGGGTGACGAGTTCACCGCCCGAGGCGAGCATGCGCTCCAGCAGGGTGCCGGCGACGGCGGCCGGGTCGGCCCCGATGAGGACGACGTCGCCGTCGATCAGGCCGAGCACCTCGCCGGCCTGGCAGACGCCGGCCATCGTCCAGGACTCCCCCTCGGCGACGGCCAGTTCGGCGTAGCGGGTGGCGCCGGCGGCGGAGGTCATGGCGACCACGTCCTCGTCGAAGCGGCGCGAGGCGTCGTGGACGGCGAGCGCGGCCAGGCCCTGCACCGGCGAGCGGGTGGGCAGGACGGCGATCCGCAGGCCCTCCGCGCGCAGCTGGTCGGCGGCGGCGCCGGCGGCGGCGCGCAGCTCCGGGTCGTTGAGCAGCACGACGACCTCGGGGGCGGCGCAGCGGCGCACGGCGTCGGCGAGTTCGGCGCTGGCGGGCGGGCGGTCCGGGTCGGCGTGCAGCACCGCCGAGCCGGCCTGCTCGCAGAGCTCGGCGAGACCGTCGCCGCTGACGACGCTGAGCACCGCCCGGCCGGGCGCGGACGGCTCCGGGCGGCGGCCCGCCTCGCCGGCCCGCGCGGCGGCCTCGGCGAAGTGCGTGATCCGGATCCGGTAGGGGCGGCCCGCCCCGACGCCGGCCTCGACGGCCGCGCCCGCGTCGTCGACGTGCACGTGGACCCGCCACAGGCCGTCGCCGCCGCCGACGACCAGCGAGTCGCCGAGTGCGGCGAGCCGGTCGCGCAGGGCGGGCAGCGCCTCGTCCGGGGCCTCCAGCAGGTAGATCACCTCGAAGGCGGGGTGCCCGGCCGGGCGGGCGTGGCCCTCGCAGTGGCCGGCGTGGTCGGTGTGGCCGCCGTGGTCCGGGTGGCCCGTGGTGGGCAGGTCGGCGGCGTGCCGCAGGGCCATCGGGCCCATCGGCGTGTGGCCGAGCACGGTGTCGGCGAGCGCGCCGAGCACCGTGACGAGGCCGCGGCCGCCGGCGTCGACCACGCCTGCCTCGGCGAGCACGTCGAGCTGTTCGGGGGTGCGCAGGAGGGCGGTGCGGGCGGCGATGCACGCGGTGCGGGCGGTGTCGGCGAGGGTGCCGTCCTGGTCGGCGGCGGCCAGGGCGGCGGCGGCCGCGACGCTCAGCAGGGTGCCCTCGACGGGGTCCGCGACGGCCTGGTAGGCGGCTTCGGCGGCGCGCGGCAGGGCGCGGCGCAGGGTGGCGGCGTCGCCGCCCTCGGCGAGCACCTCGGCGAGGCCGCGCAGCCACTGGGCGAGGATGACGCCGGAGTTGCCGCGGGCGCCGATCAGGGCGCCGCGGGCCATCGCGGCGGTGGCGGGGCCGGGGCCGCCGCCCCCGGCGGGCTCCCCGGCGGCGGCGCCCGCGCTCTCCACGGCCTCGGTGGCGGCCTCCACGGTCAGGTAGAGGTTGGTGCCGGTGTCGCCGTCGGGGACGGGGTAGACGTTGAGCGCGTCGATCTCCTCCCGGGCCTGGCCGAGGGCGGTCAGCGCCAGGCGGCACCAGGTGCGGACGGCCGTGGCGTCGAGCGTGTCCAGCACCAGGTCTCCTCCGGGTGAACGCCACGGGAACGCGGACCGGCGGGGTGACGGCCGGACGCGGTGGGGTGGGGCGATGCTGGCAGGTTATCGGGGCCGCTCCCGGCCGTCGCGGCCGGGAGCGGGCCGGGGCGGGCCGTGTCCCGGCCGTGCACCGGCCCGTGCACCGGGCCGGGAGCCGTCCCCGGTGCCGGACCCCCGGGCGGGGCCCCGGCCGCACCCGCACGGCCCCGGCGCCAGCGACCACCACCCCCTCCGACGTGGTAGTTTCTTGGGGCGGGAACAGCCGTTGTATGCTCTTCCGGTTGCCTGGAACAACCCGGGCTCCCCCTTGATCCGATTCGCACCACGTGAGTGGTGCCGGTGGGTTCAGCCGGGGTTTTCGAACGTAACTGATCTGAAGTCTTGGAGTGACTCCTGTGGCTGCCAACTGCGACGTCTGCGGCAAGGGGCCGGGCTTCGGCAACAGCATCTCCCACTCTCACCGCCGTACCCCCCGTCGTTGGAACCCCAACATTCAGACGGTGCGCGCTGTGATTGGGCGGACGCCGAAGCGGCTCAACGTCTGCACCTCGTGCATCAAGGCCGGTAAGGTCTCGCGCTGACGCGCAGACCGGTACGCCGGTCCTCCGGCAAGCCGATCCACCCTCGGGTGGGTCGGCTTTCCTGCGTTGCCCCGGCCCCGGGAACCACCCCGGAAACCGTCCCGGGCGCCGGTACGAACACCGCCCCGGGCGCCGGCACGGACCCGCGCGGGGGAACCGGCGCCGGCCGGGGAACGGGCGCGGCCCGGGCCCGGTGAGACCGGACCGCGGGCCGGAGCGGCTCAGCGCGTGCGCCACGCGTGGTCGACGGGCCCGATGCCGGCCCCCAGGGCGAACCCGGCCCGGATCGCCCCCGTGACGTACTCCTTCGCCGCCGCGACCGCCCCGGGCACGTCGGCGCCCTTGGCGAGTTCCGCGGCGACGGCGCTGGCCAGGGTGCAGCCGGTGCCGTGGGTGTGCCGGTTGTCGTGGCGGGGCGCGCGGTACCAGTGGCGCTCGCCGTCGGCGCCGTACAGCAGGTCGGCGGCCTCGCCTTCGAGGTGTCCGCCCTTGACGAGCACCCAGCGCGGGCCGAGCGCGAGCACGGCCTCGGCGGCGGCGGGCATGTCGCGCTCGCCGGTGACCGTGATGCCGGTGAGCTGCGCCACCTCGTGGAGGTTGGGGGTGGCCAGGGTCGCGACCGGCAGCAGCAGTTCGCGGACGGTCGCGACGGCCTCGGCGGCGAGCAGCGCGTCACCGTGCTTGGAGACGCCGACCGGGTCGACCACCACCGGGGCGTCGACGCCGGCGAGCAGCTCGGAGACGGTCTCGACGAGCTCGGTCGAGGCCAGCATGCCGGTCTTCACGGCCTGCACGCCGATGTCGTCGACGACGCTGCGGAACTGCGCCCGGACGGCCTCCGCGGGCAGCTCCCAGTAACCCTGCACGCCCAGCGAGTTCTGCGCGGTGACGGCGGTGATCACGCTCATGCCGTGCACGCCGAGGGCGAGCATCGCCTTGAGGTCGGCCTGGATGCCGGCCCCGCCGCCGCTGTCCGACCCCGCCACGGTGAGCACGCGGGGCGGCGCGGCGGAGCCGGCGGAGGTCGGGACGTGGGGCGCGGCGGCGGTCGGTTCCATGACCGACAACCTACCGGGGGCCGGTCAGAGCACGGCCTCCGACTCCAGCCAGCGGTCCTCGGGCACGGTCTTCAGCTCGGCGACCGCGTCGGCGATCGGCACCAGGTCGATGTCGGTGCCGCGCAGGGCCGTGAAGTGCCCGAAGGCACCCTTGTGGACGGCCTCGACGGCGTGCCAGCCGAAACGGGTGGCGAGCACCCGGTCACGTGCGGTGGGCGTGCCGCCGCGCTGGGTGTGGCCGAGGATGACCGGCCGGGCCTCCTTGCCGAGCAGGTCCTCCAGCTCGTGCGCGAGCCGGTTGCCGATGCCGCCGAAGGTCTGGTGGCCGAACTGGTCGACGCCGCCGTGGTCGAAGCGCAGCGTGCCGGGCATCGGCCTGGCCCCCTCGGCGACCGCGATGATCGCGAAGGTCTTGCCGCGGCGGAAGCGGTCCTCGACCATGCGGGCCACTGCCTCGATGTCGAAGGGCTTCTCGGGGATGAGGATGCCGTGGGCTCCGCCCGCGACGCCCGCGGTGAGGGTGATCCAGCCGGTGTGCCGGCCCATCAGCTCGACGACCATCACCCGCTGGTGCGACTCGGCGGTGGTCTTCAGCCGGTCGATCGCCTCGGTGGCGACGTGCACGGCGGTGTCGAAGCCGAAGGTGACGTCGGTGGCGTCGATGTCGTTGTCGATGGTCTTGGGCACGCCCACCACGGGCAGGCCGGCGTCGCTGAACTTCCGCGCGGCGGTCAGCGTGCCCTCGCCGCCGATGGCGATCAGCGCGTCGATGCCCAGCCGGTCGGCCAGCGGACGGCACTCGCGCACGGCCTGCTCGATCCGCTCGCGCTGGACACGGGCCGAGCCGAGGATCGTGCCGCCGAGGGTGAGCAGACCGGTGACGTCGTCGTGCGAGATGGGGCGGGCCCGGCCCTCGATGAGGCCGAGGAAACCGTCCTCGATGCCGACGATCTCGTCGCCGTGGACGTCGGTGCCGCGATGCACCACGGACCTGATCACCGCGTTGAGGCCGGGGCAGTCGCCGCCACTGGTGAGGACGCCGATTCGCATGGTGGCCTGCTCTCCTTCGGGGCCGGCGGCCCCGATTCCGTACGGCCCGGGCCGGTCGGCACCGGGGCGGCCGGGCGTGGCGGACTCACCCGCCCGGCTCCAGCGCAAGACTACGCGCTGCGGCGGGGGCTTCCGGACCCAGCGCGCCCGGGTGCGGCCTGCCGGCCGGCGGTCACTGCTCCGCGAAGTGGTCCCAGCCGCCGGCCCGCTCCCACGGGGCGCCGTCGACGGTGACCCGGCCGCCGCGGCCGGGGCGGGCGGTGCGCGCCACCTCGCCGACCACCCGCCAGCGGGCCGGGAGTTGGACGCTCCGCGGGAAGGTCGCGACGATCGCGTGGTCCTCGCCGCCGGAGAGCACCCACAGCAGCGGGTCGACGCCGACGGCCTGCCCGATGTCGGCCATCTGCGCGGGCACGTCGAAGTCGGCGGCGTGCAGGTCGATGTCGACGCCGCTGGCGGCGGCCACGTGCCCGAGGTCGGCCACCAGTCCGTCGCTGACGTCGACCATGGCGGTCGCGCCGAGGTCCGCCGCGGCGGGGCCGGCGTGGTACGGCGGCTCGGGCCGCCGGTGCGCCTCCACGAAGGCGCGCGGCGAGCGGAAGCCCCGCTGCAGCACGGTGAGGCCCGCGGCCGACCAGCCCAGCCAGCCGGTGACCGCCACGACGTCGCCGACCTGGGCGCCGGAGCGCAGCACCGGGGAGCGGCCCTGGAGGTCGCCGAGGGCGGTGATGGCCAGCGTGACCGTGTCGCCGCGCACCACGTCGCCGCCGACGACGGCGGCCCCGGCGACCTTGCACTCGTCGCGCAGGCCGTCCATCAGCTCGGTGGCCCAGGTGGCGGGGAGGTCGGCGGGGGCGACGAAGCCCAGCAGGATCGCGGTCGGCACGGCCCCCATCGCGGCGACGTCGGCGAGGTTCTGCGCGGCGGACTTGCGGCCGACGTCGTAGGCGGTGGACCAGTCGCGGCGGAAGTGCCGGCCCTCGATGAGGACGTCGGTGGTCGCCACGACGCGCCCGTCGGGGGCCTTGACCACGGCGGCGTCGTCCCCGGGACCGAGTACGACGGCGGGCGTCGGTGTCAGCCGGGCGGTGAGCTCCCTGATGAGTCCGAACTCGCCGAGTTCGCCCACGGTCCCCTGCATCTGCCGTCCTCTCGACTCGAATGAAGCGGTGTTCGCGCGCCCCCGCGCGCAGCGTACGCCCTCCGGCGGTGCACGGGTCTCCCCTCCCTGCGGAGGGGAGCGGTAGCGTGGTGATCAGGCTGGCCCGCCCACCCCCAGCCGCCCGGAGGTCTCCCGTGGTACAGGCGTACATCCTGATCCAGACCGAAGTGGGGAAGGCCACCTCCGTGGCCGAGTCCATCGCGAAGATCCACGGCGTGGTCCAGGCCGAGGACGTGACCGGCCCCTACGACGTGATCGTCCGGGCCGAGGCCGACTCGATCGACGACCTGGGCCGGCTCGTGGTCGCCCAGGTGCAGCAGATCGAGGGCATCACGCGGACGCTGACCTGTCCGGTGGTGCGCCTGTAGCGCGCGGCTACCATCGGCGGGTGGCCCTCTCGCGTCCGTCCTCCCTGCCCGCCCCCGTCCGCTGGCTCGCACCGCCCGCGGCGCTGCTGGGCTGCGGCCTGCTGCTGCTCGGCAACCTCGGTTCCGGGGACGTCGCGCCGCCGGTGCCGCCGGCCGGTGCGGCGCCGCTCTGCGCCGCGCTCGACCGCGCCCTTCCGCAGAGCGTGCAGGGCCACCGCCGGCAGGACCCGTCGCCGGCCTCGCCGTACACGGCCGCCTGGGCGAGTTCGCCGCGGACGGTGCTGCGCTGCGGCATCGCCCGCCCGGACTACCTCGACGACGACCCGCTGGCCAACGCCCCGGAGATCAACGGCGTGCAGTGGGGCTTCACCTCGGACGGCGCGGGCGGCCACCGCTTCGTCACGACGCTGCGCAGGGCCTACGTCGAGGTGACGGTGCCCGAGGGCGCCTACCCGAACTACGCGGACCCGCTGCCCGCGCTGTCCGACGCGGTGAAGGCGACGGTGCCGGAAGGGCTCTAGCCCGCGGAACGGCCCGCGCCCCGCCGGAGGGCGGGGACGCGGGCCCGTGGTGCGGGGCGGGCGTCAGCGCAGGCCGGTGGAGCGGCGCAGCGCGGCGGCCAGCAGGCGGTCGATCAGCTCGGGGTAGGGCACGCCGGTGGCCTCCCACATCTTCGGGTAGGCCGAGATGGGGGTGAAGCCGGGCATGGTGTTGATCTCGTTGACCATCCAGCTGCCGTCCTCCAGCAGGAAGAAGTCGACCCGGGCGAGGCCCTCGCAGCCGAGCGCCTCGAACGCGGCGACGGCCTGGCGGCGGATCTCGGCGGTCTCCTCCGCGCCGAGCTTCGCGGGGATCTCGACGTCCGAGGAGTCGATGTACTTCGCCTCGAAGTCGTAGAACTCGAAGTCGCCGCCGACGAGGATCTCGGCGGGCACGCTGGCGCGCGGGCCGTCCTCGAACTCCAGCACGGCGCATTCGATCTCGCGGCCGGTGACGCCGCGCTCGACGATGACCTTGGGGTCGTGCCGGCGGGCCTCCTCGATCGCGGTGTCGAGGTCGGCGAGGTCCTTGACCTTGGTGATGCCCATGGACGACCCGGCCCGGCAGGGCTTCACGAAGAGCGGCAGGCCCAGTGCGGCGATCCGCTCGCGGGCGGCGGCGCGGCCGTCCTCGCTCTCCCACTCGCGCGGGCGGACGACGGTCCAGTCGCCGACCCCGATGCCGTGCGAGTCGAGGACGCGCTTGGTGAACTCCTTGTCCATGCCGACCGCGCTGGCCAGCACGCCGGAGCCGACGTACGGCACCCCGGAGAGCTCCAGCAGGCCCTGGAGGGTGCCGTCCTCGCCCCAGGGGCCGTGCAGCAGGGGAAGCACCACGTCGACGTCGCCGAGGGCCTTGGGGGCCTCGCCGGGCTCGCTCCAGACGACCTCGCGGCTGCCCGGGGAGAGCGGCAGGGAGACCTGGCCCTCGACGGACTCGGCGACCTGGGCGACGTCGGGCATCCGCCCGTCGGTGATGGCCATCCGGGACGGCTCGTCACCGACCAGCGCCCAGCGGCCCTCGTGGGTGATGCCGATCGGCAGCACCTCGTACTTGCTGCGATCGATGGCGCGCAGCACGCTCGCGGCGGTGACGACCGAGACGCCGTGCTCGGAGCTGCGGCCACCGAAGACGATCGCGACCCGGGGCTTGCCGGGCTGGTTCAGGGAGGTCTGTTCGATGCTCATATCGGCTGTGAGACTACCGTGCGACCGCCGCTGTTCCCGTCACCGTCGCTCCGCCTTCGCCGAGCGCGCCATGAGGCCGGCCAGCACCTCCTGGGTGGGGCGGCCGTTGTGCACCACGTCGACGACGGCCTGCACGATCGGCATGTCGACGCCGTTGCGCCGGGCCAGGTCGAGCACCGACTCGCAGGACTTCACGCCCTCGGCGGTCTGCCGGGTCGCCGCGACGGTCTCCTCCAGGGTCATGCCGCGGCCGAGGTTCATGCCGAAGGTGTTGTTGCGCGACAGCGGGGAGGAGCAGGTCGCGACGAGGTCGCCCATGCCGGCGAGGCCGGCGAAGGTGTGCGCGTCGGCGCCGAGCGCCAGCCCGAGCCGGGTGGTCTCGGCGAGGCCGCGGGTGATCAGGGTGGCCTTGGTGTTGTCGCCGAGCCCCATGCCGGCCGCCATGCCCACCGCGAGGCCGATGACGTTCTTGACGGCGCCGCCGAGCTCGCAGCCGACCACGTCGGTGTTGGTGTAGGGGCGGAAGTACGGCGTGTGGCAGGCCTTCTGGAAGCGCTGCGCGACGGACTCGTCGGTGCAGGCGACCACGCTCGCGGCCGGCTGGCGGCGGGCGATCTCCGGCGCCAGGTTGGGGCCGGAGACGACGGCCACCCGCTCCGGGCCGACCCCGGCGACCTCCTGGATCACCTCGCTCATCCGCTCGGCGGTACCGAGCTCGATGCCCTTCATCAGGCTGACGAGCACGGTCTGCGGCTCGATCAGGGGCGTCCAGGCGGCGAGGTTGGCGCGCAGGGTCTGCGAGGGCACGGCGAGCACCGCGAAGTCGGCGCCGGCCAGCGCCTCGGCGGCGTCGGTGGTGGCCCGCACGGACGGCGGCAGCGGCACGCCGGGCAGGTAGTCGGGGTTCTCGTGGGTGGCCCCGATCGCGTCCACCAGCTCCTTGCGGCGGCCCCACAGCACGACCTCGCAGCCGGCGTCGGCGAGGATCATCGCGAAGGCGGTGCCCCAGGAGCCCGTCCCGAAGACGGCGCAGCGCGTCACTCGGCGCTCCCCTCGGCGTCGCTCGTCCTGGCCCGGTCGCCCTTGGCCGCCGCGGCGGCGGCACGCTCCCGGGCGGCCTTGCGCATGTCGTAGCGCTCGGCGGGGGCCTCCTCGCCGCGGATGTCCTCCAGGACGGCGGTGATGGCGTTCATGATGTCGGTGGTGGCGTCCCGCAGCACCTGGGCGGTGAGTTCCTGGCCCTGGTAGCGGCTCAGGTCGACGGGCGGGCCCGCGGAGACGATCACCTTGTGCCGGGGGAAGAGGTTGTACTTGTTCGGGCCGCGGCCGTACGGCGGGACGATCTCGTGCGCGCCCCAGTGCGCCACCGGGATGACGGGTGCGCCGGTCATCAGCGCCACGCGGGCGGCGCCGCTCTTGCCGGTCATCGGCCAGAGGTCGGGATCCCGGGTGAGCGTGCCCTCGGGGTAGAACTGCACGCACTGGCCGCCGTTGACGGCGTCGATCGCGGCGCGGAACGCCTCCGCCGCGTCGGTGGACTCGCGGAACACCGGGATCTGGCCGGTCTTGCGGAGCATGAAGCCGATGAACGGCACGGAGAACAGCTGGGACTTGCCGAGTATCCGCGGCGGGCGGCCGCTGTTGTACTGCCAGTGGGCGTAGAACACCGGGTCGACCACCGAGTTGTGGTTGACGACCGCGAGGAAGCCGCCCTTCTTCGGCAGGTGCTCCCAGCCGCGCCAGTCGGTCCTCGCCAGCGCGTTGGTCACCGGCTTCACGAGCACGGCCGCGAAGCGGTACCAGATCCCGTAGTCGGCGTTGCCGAACTTGGCGTACGAGCGGCGGGCCACTCCAGCTCCTGTCCATCCGTGCGGCACGCGGTGCCGCGGTCGTCCGTCGCCTCCCGGTGTCCCGGCAGGGCCCCGGTGCACTCCCGGAGCGGCGTTCGCCGCCGCGTCCGGGCGATGTGACCTGCGGCTCCCCGGCCGGGGGCCGGGAGGCCCGGGGGCGCCGACCAGTCTCACCCGCGGGCGGACCGGCTGTCGAGCAGCCGCCCGGCCGGGCGCCGGGCGAGTGACCAATCGCACGCAGGAGGCGGTTGCCTGGTCAGGGCCTGGCAGCCGGAGCCACAATGGCGCCGATGACCGAGGACACCGTACGCCCCGCCGGGCCTCCTGCGCTGCCACCCGCCCGGCCCGGCTGGTCGCTCGTACTGCCGGTGAAACCGCTCGGGCTCGCCAAGAGCCGGCTGGCGGACTTCGCCGGCGCGCACCGGCCGCGACTCGCCCTGGCCTTCGCCCTGGACACCGCCGCGGCGGCGCTGGCCTGTCCGGCGGTGGCCCGGGTCCTGGTGGTGACCCGGGACGACGAGGCGGCCGCGCAACTCTCCCGGCTCGGGGTGCTGGTGGTCGGCGACGAGCCGGGCGGCGGGCTGAACGCCGCCCTCGCGCACGGCGCGGCCCGGGCCGCGGCGATCGCCCCGCACGCCCCGGTGGCCGCCCTCTCGGCCGACCTGCCGGCGCTGCGGCCGGAGGAGCTGGCCCGGGTGCTGGCCGCGGTGCCGCCCGCCGCGCGCGCCTTCCTGCCGGACGCCCCCGGCCTCGGCACGACCCTGCTGGCCTGCCCGCCCGGCGGTCCGCTGCGCCCGGCGTTCGGCGACGGCTCACGGGCCCGGCACGCCCGCGGCGGGGCGCGCGAGCTGAGGCCCGCGCAGGTCGCCTCGGTGCGCCGGGACGTGGACACCGGCGACGACCTGATGGAGGCGCTGGCGCTCGGGGTGGGCCCGCGGACGGCGGCCGCGGCGGCCGCCCTGGTCTGAGCCCCGCCGCACGGCCGCTCGCTATGCTGTCGGCCATGCAGGCCACCGCGTTCACCTTTGACCCCGGCACCCGGGCGGGCTCCGTGCTCCTCGACGACGGCACGCCGGTGCCCTTCGACTCCGCGGCCTTCGACGCCGGCGGCCTGCGACTGCTGCGGCCCGGCCAGCGGGTGCGGATCCGCACCGAGGGCGAGGGCGCCGGGCGCCGGGTGGTCTTCGTGACCCTGCAGACGTTCCCCGACCCGGGCGCCGAGGGCTGAGAGCGCCCGCTCCCGGACGAGAAAATGCGGCGGCCCGCACCCGGTGTCCCGGTGTGCGGGCCGCCGCAGCCGTCGCCGAGCTCTGACCGGCCGTCGCCCGAGGGGCCGGCAGAGGCTACTTGGCGGCGGTCTTGCGCGCGGTGGTCTTGCGCGTCGTGGTCTTCTTCGCGGGCGCGGTCTTCTTGACCGCCGCCGTGGCCTTCTTGGCGGTGGCGGTGGTCTTCTTGGCCGCCGCAGCCGTCGTCTTGGCGGGAGCCGCCTTCTTGGCGGTGGCGGTGGTCTTCTTGGCCGCCGCAGCCGTCGTCTTGGCGGGAGCCGCCTTCTTGGCGGTGGCGGTGGTCTTCTTGGCCGCCGCAGCCGCCGTCCTGGCGGGAGCCGCGGTCCTGGCAGGAGCCGCCTTCTTGGCGGCGGTCTTCTTGGCGGCGGCGGTGCCGGCGGCGGCCGCGACGCGCTTGGTGGCGGCGCGCTTGGCCGCAGCGGTGGTGGCACCGCTCTTGCCCGGGGTGAGCGAGCCCTTGGGGGCCTTCTTGACCGACGGACCCTCCTTCGGCAGCTTCTTCGAGCCGCTGACGAGGTCCTTGAAACCCTGGCCCGGGCGGAAGCGCGGCACCGAGGTCTTCTTGACCTTCACGCGCTCGCCGGTCTGGGGGTTGCGGGCGAAGCGCGCGGAGCGCTCCACCTTCTCGAAAGTGCCGAAGCCGGTGACCGAGACCCGGTCACCGGCCACGACGGCACGCACCATGGTGTCGAGCACTGCGTCGACGGCCTCTGCGGCAGCCTTGCGACCGCCCAGCTGCTCGGCCACCGCTTCGACAAGCTGAGCCTTGTTCACGTCTTCCCCTTCGGAAACGGGCGCCGGATGAATCCATCCGTTCATTTCGCACGTTAGGTATGTATCTGCGGACTTTCAATTACCAAACGCGTGAATCACCCTAGTGTCGCAATGGATTTGCGCGTTCGCGACCTCAGCCGAGCGGCGGGCGCCCTGCGTCGAGGTCCTGCACAAAGCGACTCAACCGCCGGGCCGCCCCCGGGAGATCACGCTTGGCGGTCTCCGTGACGATCAGCAGTTGACGGGTGAGAGCGGTCTTTGCATCCGTTGACACGTTCAGCGCAGATACGCGAGCGTGCGCTTGCTTCAACCGCTCGGCCACGAGCGCGTAGAGCGCCGCGACTTCCGGGTCGTCCGGTTCCTCGGCAGGTGAGGTCTGGTCGTCCGTCCGGTCGTCGTTCCGACCACCGGCAGCACCGCCGTTGCCCTCCGGATGCGCGGGTTCGCCACCCGCGTACGGAGGTTCATCGTGCCGGTGCATGCAACGATTGTGCCATCTGTTGCGAGATGCCCTGCGCAAGGGGCCTCTTGGGCAAATGCCCAGTCCTATCCGGAGTGCGTGTCAGACCCGAACTCCGGCCCGAACTCCGGCCCGGGCCCCGCTCCCCCGGTCGGCGGTACCGCCCCCCGCGGCACCCCGAACGGCGGATGGCCCGCCCCCCCGAGGGGAGCGGGCCATCCGGCGTACGTACGGGAGTGCGGGCGGTCAGGCCACCGGCAGCGTGCGCGGCTTGAAAGAGGGCCGGGTCGCCTCGAAAGCGGCGATGTCGCCCTCGTTCTGCAGGGTGATGCTGATGTCGTCCAGACCGTTCAGCAGCCGCCAGCGGACGTTGTCGTCCAGCTCGAAGGAGGCGACGATGCCCTCGGCACGGACCTCGCGGGCCTCCAGGTCGACGGTGATCTCCGCCGTCGGGTCGGCCTCGGTCAGCGCCCACAGCTGCTCGACGGTCTCCTGCGGGAGGACGACCGTCAGCAGGCCGTTCTTCAGCGAGTTGCCGCGGAAGATGTCGGCGAAGCGCGAGGAGACGACGGCCTGGAAGCCGTAGTTCTGCAGCGCCCAGACGGCGTGCTCGCGGGAGGAGCCGGTGCCGAACTCCGGGCCGGCGACCAGGACGCTGGCGCCCTGGCGCTCCGGGCGGTTGAGGACGAAGTTCTCGTCCTTGCGCCACGCCTCGAACAGCCCGCCCTCGAAGCCCGACCGGGTGACCTTCTTCAGCCAGTGGGCCGGGATGATCTGGTCGGTGTCGACGTTGGAGCGGCGCAGCGGGACGGCCCGGCCGGTGTGGGTGGTGAACTTCTCCATGGCTGCTCAGACCTCCACAGCGACGTTGGACGACAGGTCGGAGGGCGACGCGAGCGTGCCCAGCACCGCGGTCGCCGCGGCGACCTGGGGCGACACCAGGTGGGTGCGGCCGCCCTTGCCCTGGCGGCCCTCGAAGTTGCGGTTCGAGGTCGAGGCGCAGCGCTCGCCGGGGGCCAGCTGGTCCGGGTTCATGCCGAGGCACATCGAGCAGCCCGCGTGGCGCCACTCGGCGCCGGCGGCGGTGAAGACCTTGTCCAGGCCCTCCTCGACGGCCTGCAGGGCGACGCGCACCGAGCCCGGCACGACCAGCATCCGCACGCCGTCGGCGACCCGGCGGCCGTCGAGGACGGCGGCGGCGGCCCGCAGGTCCTCGATCCGGCCGTTGGTGCAGGAGCCGACGAAGACGGCGCCGACGGCGACCTCGCGCAGCGGGGTGCCGGCCTCCAGGCCCATGTACGCCAGGGCGTTCTCGGCGGCGATCCGCTCCTGCGGGTCCTCGAAGGACGCCGGGTCCGGCACCGAGGCGCCGAGCGGGGCGCCCTGGCCCGGGTTGGTGCCCCAGGTGACGAACGGCGTGAGCTCGTCGGCGTTGATGAAGACCTCGGCGTCGAAGACGGCGTCCTCGTCGGTGGTGAGGGTCTCCCAGTACGCGACGGCGGCGTCCCAGTCCTCGCCCTTGGGGGCGTGCGGGCGGCCCTCCAGGTAGTCGAACGTGGTCCGGTCGGGGGCGATCATGCCGGCGCGGGCGCCGGCCTCGATCGACATGTTGCAGATGGTCATCCGGGCCTCCATGGAGAGGCTGCGGATCGCCGAGCCGCGGTACTCCAGGACGTAGCCCTGGCCGCCGCCGGTGCCGATCTTGGTGATGATGGCGAGGATCAGGTCCTTGGCGGTGACGCCCTCGGGCAGTTCGCCCTCGACGGTGATCGCCATGGTCTTGAAGGGGGCCAGCGGCAGCGTCTGGGTCGCCAGCACGTGCTCGACCTGGCTGGTGCCGATGCCGAACGCCAGCGCGCCGAAGGCTCCGTGGGTGGAGGTGTGCGAGTCGCCGCAGACCACCGTGGTGCCGGGCTGGGTCAGGCCCAGCTGCGGGCCCACCACGTGCACGACGCCCTGCTCGACGTCACCCAGCGAGTGGATGCGCACACCGAACTCGGCGGCGTTGCGACGCAGCGTCTCCAGCTGGACCCGGGAGACCGGGTCGGCGATCGGCTTGTCGATGTCGAGGGTGGGGGTGTTGTGGTCCTCGGTCGCGATCGTGAGATCGGTACGGCGGACCGGTCGGCCCGCCAGCCGCAGACCGTCGAAGGCCTGGGGGCTGGTGACCTCGTGGAGCAGGTGCAGGTCGATGAACAGGAGGTCGGGCTCGCCCTCGGCGCGCCGGACGACGTGGTCGTCCCAAACCTTCTCTGCGAGTGTCCGTCCCATCGCTTTCCCTCCAGCCGGCCGCATTGCCGGCCTTCTCGTGTGTCCGAGGTCTTGTCCCATGCCGCCCTGGTGAGGCTCGCTGCGAGGCGTGACCTGCACACCGGATCGTCGTGTCCAGGATGTGGACACCTTGGTGAGGGTCGATCCTGGACGTCTCCCGGGCTGCTCCATCAAGAGTGACGCTTTTCTCGGCAGATTGAACTTGCGTCTCGCCCACTGAGACTGCAGTATCGAGACATGGACAACACTAGCGGCGTCGGCGTTCTCGACAAGGCCGCTCTGGTGCTCAGCGCACTGGAGTCGGGCCCCGCCACGTTGGCGGGGCTGGTCGCCGCCACCGGTCTGGCGCGGCCCACGGCCCACCGGCTCGCCGTCGCACTCGAACACCACCGCCTGGTCACCAGGGACATGCAGGGCCGCTTCATCCTCGGCCCCCGACTCGCCGAACTCTCCGCCGCCGCGGGCGAGGACCGGCTCCTCGCCACCGCCGGGCCGGTGCTCACGCACCTGCGGGACGTCACCGGCGAGAGCGCCCAGCTCTACCGCCGCCAGGGCGAGATGCGGATCTGCGTCGCCGCCGCCGAGCGCCTCTCGGGTCTGCGCGACACCGTGCCGGTCGGCTCCACGCTGCCGATGAAGGCCGGCTCCGCCGCCCAGGTGCTGCTCGCCTGGGAGGAGCCCGAGCGCCTGCACCGCGGCCTCCAGGGCGCCCGCTTCACCGCCACCGCCCTGAGCGGCGTGCGGCGCCGCGGCTGGGCCCAGTCGATCGGCGAGCGCGAGCCGGGCGTGGCGTCCGTCTCCGCCCCCGTGCGCGGCCCGTCCAACCGCGTGGTGGCGGCCGTGTCGGTCTCCGGTCCGATCGAGCGGCTGACCCGCCACCCGGGCCGGATGCACGCCCAGGCCATCATCGAGGCCGCGAACCGCCTCACCGAGGCGCTGCGCCGCGGCTGACCGCCCGGCGCGTCCGGCGCACCCCGCGCGGAGGCCCGTACCGGAAAAGGACCCGTACCGGAACACCGGACGGGTCCTTCGGCGCGCTCCGGAACCGTTCGGGGGCCCGGGCCGGAAAAACAAAAAAGCCCCGGTTTCCCGGAGCTTCATTGGCTGGGGTACCAGGACTCGAACCTAGACTAAATGAACCAGAATCACTCGTGCTGCCAATTACACCATACCCCAAAAGTACCCCCGACCGGATTCGAACCGGCGCTACCGCCGTGAGAGGGCGGCGTGCTAGGCCACTACACAACGGGGGCCCGCACCATCACTGGTGCTGAGTACCCCCGACCGGATTCGAACCGGCGCTACCGCCTTGAGAGGGCGGCGTGCTAGGCCACTACACAACGGGGGCATACTCGTATTCACTCTGCAATTGTAAGAACTGCGTACCCCCGACCGGATTCGAACCGGCGCTACCGCCTTGAGAGGGCGGCGTGCTAGGCCACTACACAACGGGGGCGTGTACTGCTCTGTACTGCGCTGGGGTACCAGGACTCGAACCTAGACTAACTGAACCAGAATCAGTCGTGCTGCCAATTACACCATACCCCACCAGAGTTCAACCCCTGCGGGCCTTCCTCGGTGTCTCGCGCCACCCTGCCCGGGCGGCGCAGAAAGAACATTACCCGCCCCCGGGCCCCGCGCCAACCCCGCGACGCGCCGGCAGCGCCCCCGGCGGCTGCGGGCCTGGTCAGCGACCGGGCCCGCAGCCGCCGGGAGAAGGGCTCAGGAGGCCGGTACGAGCTCCAGCGCGGCGGCGAGCCGGCGCAGCGTCTCGGCGCGGCCCAGCAGCTCCATCGACTCGAAGAGCGGCGGGGAGACCCGGCGGCCGGTGACGGCCACCCGCAGCGGCGTGAAGGCGAACTTCGGCTTGATGCCGAGCCCGTCCACCAGGGCCTCGCGCAGCACGGCCTGGATCGGCTCCGGGGTGAAGTCCTCCAGGGCCTCCAGCGCGGCGACCGAGGCCTCCAGCACCGGGCGGGCGTCGGCGACGAGCACCTTGGCGGCGTCGTCCGGGTCGACGGCGAAGTCGTCCGGGCCGACGAAGAGGAAGCCCGCCATGCCGACGATCTCGCTCAGCACGACCATGCGCTCCTGCGTGAGCGGGGCCACCTTCGCGAGCAGGTCGAGCTGCTCCGCGGTGGGCTCCGCCGGCAGCAGGCCGGGGGCCTGCAGGTACGGCACCAGGCGGCGGACGAAGTCCTCCGGGGCCAGCGCGCGCAGGTGCTCGGCGTTGATCGCCTCGCACTTCTTGAGGTCGAAGCGCGCCGGGTTGGCGTTGACCTTGGAGACGTCGAAGGCCGCGACGAACTCCTCCATGGAGAAGCGGTCCTGGTCCTCGGAGAGCGACCAGCCCAGCAGCGCCAGGTAGTTGAGCAGGCCCTCCGGGATGAAGCCGCGCTCGCGGTAGAGGTTGAGCGAGGCCTGCGGGTCGCGCTTGGAGAGCTTCTTGTTGCCCTCGCCCATCACGTACGGCAGGTGGCCGAAGAGCGGGGTGGCGCCGGGGCCGACGCCGATCTCGGCGAGCGCGGCGTACAGCGCGATCTGACGCGGCGTCGAGGAGAGGAGGTCCTCGCCGCGCAGCACGTGGGTGATGCCCATCAGCGCGTCGTCGACCGGGTTGACCAGCGTGTAGAGCGGTGCGCCGTTGGCCCGGACGATGCCGTAGTCGGGCACGTCCTTGGGGTCGAAGGTGACCGGGCCGCGCACGAGGTCGTCGAAGGTCAGCGCGGTGTCGGGCATCCGGAAGCGGAGGATCGGCGTGCGGCCCTCCTGCTCGTACACCGCGACCTGCTCGTCGTCCAGCGCACGGCAGTGGCCGTCGTAGCCGGACGGCCTGCCGGCCGCGCGGGCGGCCTCGCGGCGGGCGTCGAGCTCCTCGGTGGAGCAGTAGCAGCGGTAGGCGTGGCCGGCCTCCCGGAGGCGGCGGGCGACGTCGGCGTAGACGTCCATCCGCTGCGACTGCCGGTACGGCGCGTGCGGGCCGCCGACCTCGGGGCCCTCGTCCCAGTCGAAGCCGAGCCAGCGCATGGCGTCGAGCAGCTGGTCGTAGGAGTCCTCGGAGTCGCGGGCCGCGTCGGTGTCCTCGATCCGGAAGACCAGCGTGCCGCCGTGGTGGCGGGCGAAGGCCCAGTTGAAGAGGGCGGTGCGGACGAGCCCGACGTGCGGGTTGCCGGTCGGGGACGGACAGAAACGGACCCGGACGTCGGAGCCCTGGGCGGAGTTAGCCACGCTTGATCACCTTGTTGGCGAGAGTGCCGATGCCTTCGACGGAGACGGCGACCTCGTCGCCGACGTTGATGGGTCCGACGCCCGCGGGGGTGCCGGTGAGGATGACGTCGCCGGGGAGGAGCGTCATCGCCTCGGAGATGTGGACGATCAGTTCGGCGATCGAACGCACCATCAGGGAGGTGCGGCCGGCCTGCCGCAGCTCGCCGTTGACCGTGCACGTGACGGCCAGGTCCGACGGGTCGAGCTCGGTCTCGATCCACGGGCCGAGCGGGCACGAGGTGTCGAAGCCCTTGGCGCGCGCCCACTGGCCCTCGCGCTGCTGCACGTCGCGGGCGGTGACGTCGTTGGCGCAGGTGTAGCCGAGGATCACCTCGGGCACCCGCTCCGCCGGCACCTCGCGGCACATCCGGCCGATCACCACGGCGAGCTCGGCCTCGTGCTGCACGTCCGAGGAGAAGGGCGGGTAGGCGATGGCCTCGGTCGGGCCGATCACCGACGTGGACGGCTTGAAGAACGTCAGCGGCACGTCCGGCACGTCGTGGCCGAGCTCCGCGGCGTGCGCCGCGTAGTTGCGGCCGACCGCCACGATCTTGTTCGGGAGCATCGGGGTCAGCAGCCGGACGTCCTGCATCCGGTAGCTCTCACCGGTCAGCTGCGGCGGACCGAAGGGGTGGCCGGCCAGCGCGTGGACGACCAGGGAGTCGGGTTGCGCCGCATCGCCCTCGACGACACCGAAGGAGACGCTGCCCGCGGCAGGACTCCCTTCCCGGACGGAAAACCTGGCGATTCGCACCCTGCAGCCTCTCGGTTCGTCGACCTGCTCGATCGTCCCCAGGCTATCGCGTGGGCCGCCCCCCGCCGGGCCGCACGGGCCCGGGAGCACGGCGAGGGGCACGGGCCGTACGGCCCGTGCCCCTCGGTGTGCGCCGGCGCCCCCCGGGGGCGCGCCCGCGGCGGTGCGATCCTTCGGCCGCTCAGTCCTGCGGAGCGCGCGGGGCCGGGGCCACCGTCAGCTGGGTGCGCCGCGGGTTGGCGGTGACGGCGGGCAGCTCCAGCCCGTACTCGCGGGGCTCCTGCGAGGCGGCGACGCCGGGGAGGAGCGCGAGGTCCTCGACCGCGGCCAGGGTCGTCCGACGCGGGTTGGCGGTGGCCTGGTCGGAGAGCGTGGACTTCGTGGCCGTGGTCGGCTGCGACATGGGCGGGGCACCTTGGTTTCCGGGAGGAGGACTTTTACGGCGACGGGAGCCGGGCAGGCTCCCCGCGACCGTGCCAAGGGTAAGGATCTCCTGTCACAGGAGCCGTGACCAAAGCTACACATCAAGCTGTGACTTTGCTCACAATTTGGCATGCATTTCGGTCGCGCAGGGCATTCTGCATCGCCTCGACATTCCGACATTCAGTACATCTCGGACATTTTTCGCACATGGCGGGACGCCGCAGACTTGGCATGCAACCGCTGGGTGTCCGAAAAAGGCCGTATTACCGACCGGTTACCACACACTCCGTGAGATGGTGCGCGCGGTCAGTAGCTCAGGACACCGTGTCATAACGCCCCTTGTTGGACTTCCCGCGCTGTGCTGGAATGCCACGGAAAAACTCGACACCGTCCCCCTCCGCGCCAGCGGGGAGGGGCGCCCGGTCCAGAGGTTGCGACGCCAGTGCAGGGACGTTTCAAGAAGGGCAGCGGCGCCGCGGGTGACCCGGAGTCGCGCGAGCCCGCCGCAGGCCCCCACCAGGCAGCGCCGATGACGGGCCAGGGCGACCGGCCGCCCACCGGCAGCGCCGAGCCGGCCACCGACACCGTCACGGACGGAAGTGATCAAGCCGACAAGCGGGACGCCCGCGGGCGGCTCCGCAGCACGCTCACGTACCGCCGGGCCACCGGCCTCAACAGGTTCGCCCTGCGCAACTGGCGCATCCGGACGCGCCTGATCGCGCTGCTGCTGCTCCCCGTGATGGTGGCCCTCGTGCTCGGCGGCCTGCGGGTGCAGGTCTCCATGGAGAACTCCCGCCAGCTCGCACAGATGACCGACCTCGCGGACCTCGCCCGCAAGGCGACCGCGCTGGCCGACGCGCTGGAGACCGAGCGCGACATCAGCGCCGGCCCGCTCACGGTGAACCAGGGCAACCGCCAGGACCCGGACATCGTCGACTCGCAGAAGACGACGGACCAGCTGAGCAAGGCCTTCGCCGCCAGCGCCGACAAGTTCGACGAGCTCGACCTCGCCGGTGGCAAGGCGCTGCTGCTGCAGGTCCGCAAGGACCTCAACCAGCTCTCCGAGGCCCGTGGTTCCGCCTACAGCAACCACGACAACATCCAGGCGACCGTCCTCAACTACGACGTGATCATCAAGGGTCTGATCGGGATCACCGAGGAGATCGCGATCGCGTCGAACTCCACCGAGCTGATCAAGATCACCCGGGCACTGAGCCAGTTCGCCCTCTCGAAGGAGAACAGCTCCATGCAGCGGGCGCTCATCGCCGCTGCCCTGGCGCGCCCCGAGAAGGCCGACCTCACCGGTTCCGACGAGACCTTCGGCATCCGCCTCCAGGTCTCCGAGGAGAGCGCCCTCGCCAACTTCACCGCCATCTACGGCGATGCCGAGGCCCGCAGGCTGCGCTCCAGCCTCAGCTTCAACCAGACGATCGCGGACACCGACCGGTACACCCAGCAGGTGCTGAACACCAACGGCATCCGCCAGACCGACCCGCGCAGCTACCAGGACTGGTACGAGGCCGCCAGCGTCAAGATCAACGCCGAGCAGCGGATCGAGAGCCAGCTCCTGGAGGTGCTGGACGGCAAGGCCCAGCAGCTGCAGTCCAACGCCGACACCGAGGCGCTGCTCAACGCCGCGCTGATCGCCGTCGTGCTCATCGTCGCCATCGCCGGCGCGGCGATCGTGGCCCGCTCGATGGTGCGCTCGCTGACCCGCCTGCAGGCCGCGGCCGAGGACGTCGCCGAGCGGCGGCTGCCCGAGCTCGTCAAGACCCTCTCCGAGAGCGACCCGCACGACGTCGACGTCACCGTCGAACCCGTCGGCGTCGACTCCGCGGACGAGATCGGCCACGTGGCCCACGCGTTCGACATGGTGCACCGCGAGGCCGTCCGCCTCGCCGCCGAGCAGGCCCTCCTGCGAGGCAACATCAACGCGATGTTCACCAACCTCTCGCGCCGCAGCCAGGGCCTCATCCAGCGCCAGCTGTCGCTCATCTCCGAGCTGGAGAGCCGCGAGGCCGACCCGGACCAGCTGGCCAGCCTCTTCAAGCTGGACCACCTCGCGACCCGTATGCGCCGCAACGGCGAAAACCTCCTCGTCCTCGCGGGCGAGGACCCGGGCCGCCGCTGGACCCGCCCCGTCCCGCTGGTCGACGTGCTCCGCGCCGCGGCCTCCGAGGTGGAGCAGTACGAGCGCATCGAACTCGCCGCGGTGCCGTCGACCGAGGTCGCCGGCCGCGTCGTCAACGACCTCGTCCACCTGCTCGCCGAGCTGCTGGAGAACGCGACCTCGTTCTCCAGCCCGCAGACCCGCGTCCGGGTCACCGGCCACGCGCTGCCCGACGGCCGCGTGCTGGTCGAGATCCACGACACCGGCATCGGCCTCAGCCCCGACGACCTCGCGGACATCAACGAGCGTCTCGCCAGCCCGCCCACCGTGGACGTCTCCGTCTCCCGCCGCATGGGCCTCTTCGTGGTCGGCCGCCTGTCCCTGCGACACGGCATCCGCATCCAGCTGCGCCCCAGCGACTCCGGCGGCACCACCGCGCTGGTCATGCTGCCCGTCGACGTCACCAACACCGCCGACCGCCGTGGCGCGGGCCGTCCGGGCGGTGCGGCCGGCAAGGGCCGCGGCGCCGGCCCGACGCCCCGCCAGCAGGGCCGTGCCAGCACCGCCGAGGCGCTCGCCGGACGGGCCGCGGCCGCGCTCGGCCAGTCCCCGGCCGCCCCCTCCGGCGGCCCCGGTGGCCGGCCCCAGCTCGGCCAGGGCCCGATGGGCGGCCAGCAGGGTCAGCAGAGCCAGCAGGGCCAGCCCCCGCAGCAGCAGGCACCGCAGCAGCCGCAGGGCGGCCGTCCCGCCGGCGGCCTGCCGACCCGTGAGGTCGGCCAGGCGATGCGCGAGGGTGCCGCCCCCGGGCAGCAGCCGCGCCGCGTGCCCGGCGCGTCCGGTGCCCCGGGTGGTCCCGGCGCCCAGGGCGGTCCCGGTACGCAGGGTGGCCCCGGTGCCCAGGGCGGTCTCCCCCGCCGTGGCCAGGAGCAGGCGCCCGGCGCCCGCCGTCCGATGCCCGAGCGCCAGCGGCCGGCCGACGGTCCGGAGACCCGCGGGCAGCGCCCCGGCATCCCTGCCCAGCAGGACCCGCAGCGCCGCCCGCAGGCGCCGCTCCCCCAGGGTTCCGACGACCAGCAGCCGGTCGACTCGACCGTGCAGTTCTCCCGCCCGCGCTTCGAGGCCAGCGACATCGACCCGCGCGACCCGCTGGGCCTCGGCCTGGTCGCACCGGTCCTGCCGGACCCGTCGCAGGCGTCCGGCCCCGGCCAGGCGTACGGGCAGCAGGCTCCCCAGCAGGCCCAGCAGCAGGCTCCGCAGCAGCAGAACCGGCCGATGGCCCTGCCGACCGGCCCCGAGGACACCCAGCAGTGGTTCCGTCCCGAGGACGCGGCCCAGGGTGCCCCGCAGCAGTCCCGGCCGCGGCCGCAGCAGGAGCAGGAGCAGCAGTACCGTCCGCAGCGTCCCGGCACCACCTCGCCGGCCGCTGCCCCGCAGGGCCGCCCCGCCCCGCAGCAGCAGGCGCCCGGTCGGCCGCAGGCCCCGCAGCGTCCGCAGGCTCCTCAGCAGCAGCCGCCGCAGGCCCGCCCGCAGGGCGGTCCCCAGGGCGGTCCCCAGGGCGGTCCCCAGGCCCGCCCGCAGGGTGGTCCGCAGGGTGGCCCGCAGCAGGGTCAGGGCCGGCCCGGCGGCGAGCCGCAGCGGGACCGTGAGGCGGCGGACGCCCCGTGGCGTCCGTCGGCGAACGACGAGCGCTGGCGCCGTGCCGAGCAGGTGCGCGAGCCCTCGACCGGTGGGCTGACCACGTCGGGCCTGCCCCGGCGCACCCCGCAGGCCAACCTGGTCTCCGGCACCGCCGAGGCGGCACCGCTGACCGGCCCGCAGGTCTCCCGGAGCCCCGAGGAGGTGCGGGGCCGTCTGACGAACCTGCGCCGGGGCATCCAGCAGGGCCGGCAGGCAGGCCAGGGACAGGGACAGAACTTCGGCCAGCAGCCGCAGGGCTTCGACGGCTTCGGCCAGAACCACCAGGAGCGATGAGTTGAGTCAGATGAGCCAGGCCGCACAGAACCTGAACTGGCTGATCACCAATTTCGTGGACAACACCCCCGGGGTGTCGCACACGGTGGTGGTCTCCGCAGACGGTCT
>NZ_BPRL01000062.1:0-70628 GCF_045862635.1 Kitasatospora sp. NE20-6 | reverse complement strand
CACGGCCCGCTCGACCGCGAGCTTGGCCTGGTGGTTGAGGAGCGCCTCGATCTGCGGGTGCACCACCGAGAACTGCACGAAGTGCTGCACGTCGTGCCGCCGCGCCTCCGCCACCACGGCACGACCGATGTCCGCCTCACGGTGATGGAACAGCGGACCGATGTGCACCACCGACTCCACCCCCTCCATCGCCTTCCGCAGCTCGGACGGCTCCAGCAGATCCGCCACCACGCTCTCGGCCGCACCCAGGTCACGGACCTCGTGGACCGACGACGCGATGTCCGCCGCACGGACCTCCTTGCCCTCACGCGCCAATGCTCGAATCAGACTGCGGCCGGTACGGCCACTCGCAGCGGTTACCAGGATCACGACGTCTCCAGATGATCGGTTCGGGTCGGGCGGTGAATCTGTGGGAAAGCGGAGCTGTTGTGTGCGGCACGCGGGGAAGCGCCCGTGCGGTCACGGAGGGGGCGGTCCGGCGACCGACCCGCACTCGGCCGGACTGCACGGGCGCGGGACGGGACCTAGATCATCGGGGTGATCCGCTCCTCGGAACCGACGAGCGCCTTGCCGTAGATCTCGTAGCAGACCATCGGCAGGATGCCGGCGTGCCGCGAGGCGACCTCGGAGTCGCGCCAGATCCGCTGCAGCGGGTTGGCCTCGGCGAAGCTGCCCGAGCCGTGCGCGTAGAGCAGGACGTCGATCGCCTTCACGACGTTCTCGATCGCGTAGCCGATGTCCGCACGGATCCGCGCCCGGTCGAGGAATTCGAGCTTCCCGCCGCCGGCCGCGGCCGTGTCGAGGTCGTCGGTCACCCGGTGGGCGTGGAAGTGCGCGGTGTCGAGCAGCATCGTCGCCTGGGCCAGCTGGATCTGGAAGGCCACCGAGTCGGCCTGGCGCGAGTAGACGGTGTTGGCGACGCCCTTGGTGTTCGCCTTCTCCTTCACGATCTGCAGCGCGGCCCGGCCCAGGCCGAGCTGCGGCCCGACCATGCCGACGGCGAAGAACGGCCCGAGCGGCGAACGGTAGAGGGATTCCTCGGTGAACTCCGTCGGGAAGTGGCCCTCGATCGCCGGGCCGACCGACATCAGCCGGTGCTCCGGGACGAACACGTCCGTGGCGATGAGGCAGTTGGAGCCCGAGGCGCGCATGCCGGCGACGAACCAGGTCTCCTGCAGGTCGAGGTCGCTCCGCGGGACCAGGGCCATCGCCATGTCGACGACCTCACCGGCCTCGTTGGTGACGGGCACGCTGAGGACGGCCCAGTCGGCGTGCCAGGAGCCGGAGTTGTAGAACCACTTGCCGGTGACCCGGAAGCCCCCGGCCACCTTCGTCGACTCGACGAGCGGCGAGAAGACACCCGACACGAGGGCCCCGGGGTTCTCCCCCCAGACGTCGTCCTGGGCCTGGGCGGGGAAACAGCTTGCCAGCCAGGCGCCCGAGTTGAGCAGCGAGACCACCCACGCCGTACCGCCGTCCGCCTCGCCCACGGCCGCGGAGACGTCGACGAGGGCGCGCATCGAGGTCTCGTACCCGCCGTAGCGCTTCGGCTGCAAGATCTTGAACAGCCCTGCCTGCTGGAGGGCCTGGATGCTCTCCTCCACCACGCGGCGGTCCTGCTCGCCCTGCGCCGAGTTGCCGCGCAGCAGCGGTCGCAGCGCCTCGGCGCGGGCGACGAGGTCGGCCGCATCGGGGTCGCCGGTGAGGGTGTTGGTGTCAAACGACGTGGTCATGCGTTGTCCCTCGAAGATCAGCGCCGCGCGGGCGCGTGGTGTCTGCATACACGCGGGTGCCGGGGCGGCGGTGACGCCCGGCCCCGCGCTCCTCACTCTGAGTCGATCTCTGCCACGGCGTCGCGCGACCGGCGGTGACGGCCGGGCGACCACCCTGGTCCTTCCAGTGTGTCCCGCCGTGCAGGACCGGGAGGGGCGGGCCCGAGGGCGCCGTCCCGGCCCCGGGGGCGGTCAGGCCTGGAGGTCCGCCGCGGCGAGCTGCCGCGCCACGTACGCGCGGAGCGTCGTCGGGGGGCGGCCTAGCAGCCAGCTGAGCACGTTCGGGTTGCCCGTGATGCCGTAGCGGCTGTAGTGGCCCCACAGCCGGTACATCGCGTCGTAGGGGAACTCGGCCTCCGCCGACTGCTGGCGCTCGCTGCTCGCGAAGTCGCTCACCGGCTGGAGCTCGGTCGTGACGGGGCGCCCCGACACCTCGCCGATGACGGCCGCGATCTCGTGACCGTTCACGTAGTCGGACCCGCACAGCTCGTACGTCGCGTAGTGGTGGTGCGGGTCGCCGACCACCTTCGCCGCCACCTCGGTGACGTCCTCCATGTCGACCTGCGCCAGGCGCGTGTCGTGCGAGAAGGGCTTCCGGTGGACCCCCGAGCGGACGGTGCCGGCGACGTCGATGTTCTGCAGGTAGTGCATCGGCTGCAGGATCGTGAACGGGATCGGCGACTCGACCACGGCCCGCTCGACCGCGAGCTTGGCCTGGTGGTTGAGGAGCGCCTCGATCTGCGGGTGCACCACCGAGAACTGCACGAAGTGCTGCACGTCGTGCCGCCGCGCCTCCGCCACCACGGCACGACCGATGTCCGCCTCACGGTGATGGAACAGCGGACCGATGTGCACCACCGACTCCACCCCCTCCATCGCCTTCCGCAGCTCGGACGGCTCCAGCAGATCCGCCACCACACTCTCGGCCGCACCCAGGTCACGGACCTCGTGGACCGACGACGCGATGTCCGCCGCACGGACCTCCTTGCCCTCACGCGCCAATGCTCGAATCAGACTGCGGCCGGTACGGCCACTCGCCGCTGTCACGAGAATCAAGGGAACCTCCGGATTACGTGGCCCGCCCGTCGCCGGGCGGGCCAGCCAAACGCTGTATTGCCGTACGTGCCCGGCCTCCGCGGACGCTGCGCCGTGGACGGTGCGCCACGAACACTGCGCCGCGGACGGTGCGTCCTGGGCGGTGCGTCCTGGACGCCGGGCGATCCGGACCGCCGTCAGTAGGCGACCGTGAACCGCTCACGGCGGTGGACGAGGTTCTCGATCTCGTCGACGAAGGCCGTGGCGAAATCCGCCCCGGAGATCTCCGCGAGGCCCTTCCCGTCGGTCAGCATGACCTCGCCGCCGACGCGGAACGTCCCCGTCGCCTCGCCCGGGGCGTAGCTCCCGAAGCCCCGGGGAGGGCTCAGGACGAACCAGTCGAGCTCCGGGTCGCTGCCGCGGAGCGACTGCAGCACCGCGTCACTGATGCGCGCGTACTCCCGGAACTGCTCCGGGAACCAGGGCGCCTCGTAGACCTTCGGTCCGTCCGCCGTGACCAGCAGCGACCCTGCGCCGCCCACCACGCCGAGGCGGGCGCCCCGGCTGCGGGCGAGTTCGGCGATCTCCGCGTTCAGCTCCACGAAGCCGTCCTGGAGCTCCCCGCTCGGCGCCAGCGCGACGACGATCACCTCCGCGCCGGCCGCCGCACGTTCGAGGTCCGCCCGGTTCTGTGCGGACCCGGTGACGGAGACGATCCCCTCGATCGCCTCGTCCGACGCCTTGCGGCTGAAGGCGACGACCTCGTGCCCCCGTGCGGCTGCCTCGCGGGCGATGGCGCTGCCGGCGTACCCGGTGCCGCCGAGAACGGTGATGCGGGCCATGAGGCCTCCCAACTGGTCTGCGCCGGGGCCTCTCCCCGACGTGCACTGCACTGCCGCGGCACCCGGACGCTCCCGGTGTGCCGGCCCCGCGACCGGCTCAGCCGACCTCGGCCGCCGAGGCCACGAGCGCCCCCGCCGCGATCGCCGCGTAGGCCTCCCGGACGGCCGGGACGAGCGCCCTGGCGCGCTCGGGGTCGGACTGCTCGGCCCGGAGCTTGAGGATCTCCCCGGAGCGGCGGTCGGCGGGCACGTCGGCGGTGCGCGCCGTGACCAGGACGTGGAAGTGCGGGAAGGCCTCCCCGAACATGAGCATGTACGTGGCCTCCGCCCCGGTGGCCCGGGTGACGGCGTCGACCAGGTCCCTGGCGCGCCGGCCGAACGTCTCCTGCTCCTCCTCGGTCAGGCCGGTGATCCGCTCCGCGTGACGGCGGGTGCGCAGGAAGAACCACCCGGGGACGTCGTAGCCGGGGACGATCTCGCCGGCCCAGAGCTCGTCGCGGAACACCACGTGGGACTCCTCGGAATTCTCGAGTCCGCAGATCAGGCAGTTCGGTTCCATGTGTCCGTCCATTCGCTTCGGGGTCGTACGGGGAGTGGTCGTGCAGGGAGCGGTCGTGCGGGCAGTGCTCGTGCGGGCAGTGCTCGTGCGGGGGTCCGGCGGAGGCCGGGGAGGCCGTCAGGTCCCGGCGCTGAAGCGCGTGCGGATCGATCCGATGCCCTCGACGGTGGTGACGAGCTCGTCGCCGGGCTGGATGAGCACCTTGGGATCCCGGGCGAAGCCGATGCCCGACGGCGTACCGGTGAAGATGACGTCGCCGGGTGCCAGGGGCACGGTCGCGGACAGCCGGGCGATGATCTCGGCGACCGGGAAGATCATGAGCTTCGTGCGGGACCGCTGCATCGACACGCCGTTCAGGGTGCAGCTGATCGCGAGGTCGTCCGGGTTCTCGAACTCGTCGACGGAGACGAGGGCCGGCCCCATCGGCGCGAAGCCGGGGAAGGACTTGCCCATGCTGAACTGGGGGGTCGGCGGGCGGAGTTGCAGCTCCCGCTCGGAGAGGTCCTGCCCCACGGTCAGTCCGGCGACGTGGTCCCAGGCCTGGGCCGCGTCGATCCGGTGGGCGTGCCGGCCCATGACGATCACGAGTTCGGCCTCGAAGTCGACCGAGCCACGGGGCAGTTCGACCTCGGCGAACGGGCCGGTGATCGAGGAGCGGAACTTCGCGAAGACGACCATGGCGTCGGTGGAGGCGTCGAGCCCCGCCTCCTCCGCGTGGTCGAGGTAGTTGAGGCCGATCGCGAAGACCTGTCCGGGCCGGGGGGCCGGCGAGTCGAGCTGCGTCTCGTCCAGGGGCTTCACCGCGGCGTCGGCCGCGCCGGCCGCCCAGGCCCGGAACTCCGCCCAGCGTTCGTAGACCGCGTGGACATCCGGCGGGAACAGACCGTCGCTCGCCTCGGCGATGTCGACGACTCCGTCGCCCACGAGCAGGCCGGGCCTGCCTGCCACGCTGACGATCCTCATAGGGGTACTCCTCATCTCGGCGCTTTCCGGGACGGGCCCGGGAGACACCGACCGACCACTGGAACAGCGGACTTCAATATATGTTATAACAGTCAGGTTTTGGCAAGCCCGAAGCCGGTGGATCCAGGCCGGCCCCCGGCCCCGGCACCGCCGGGGCCGGGGAGCCTCGCCTCAGTCGGCCATCGGGTGCGGGAGCTCGGGGCTCGTCCTGAGCGCCCACTCCCGGGTCTGCAGCTCGGCGACCGCCACACCGGCCCGTCGTGCCTCCACCATCAGCTCGGGCCGGTACCGCACGCCGATCGGATCGGCGTCGTACTCCGGGCCCTCCATGTAGGCGGTGGCCTCGTCCGCCGTGGCGAAGTTGTCGACCTGCATCTCCACGTGGTTGCCGTCGGGGTCCTCGTAGTACAGCGAGGTCGTGACGCCGTGCTGGACGGGCTTCCACGGCTCGATGCCCGCGGCCAGGAGCTCCTGGTACCGGTCGAGCAGTTCGTCGAGCGAGTCGAAGGTGTACGCGACGTGGTTCACGAGCGCCGCCTTCGGCGACTTGCGCTCCAGGCCGGGGATGTGGGCCAGGGCGATGCGGTGGTGCTCGTCGTCGAAGGTGAGGAAGGTCAGGCCGTGGCCCTCGTAGACGACGCGGGCACCCAGCAGCGCGCAGTACCACTCGCGCATCGCGTCGGGCTGGGACGTCTGGAACACGACGTGGGCGAAGCGGGGGGTGGAGGTCATGCTCGTCTCTCCTCTGCTGGGGTGGTGGGCGGCTGGGCCTGCGGCGCGGGTGTCCGTGCGGGGACGCCCGGCCGCGTCAGCCCGCGATCGCGTCGAGTGCGGCGACGGCGTCCTCGGGGAGGTCGAGCGCGGCACTGGCGACGTTCTCGCGCAGGTGCCCGACCGAGGACGTGCCCGGGATCAGCAGGATGTTGGGCGACCGCTGCAGGAGCCACGCCAGCGCGACGGCCTTGGGGGTCGATCCCAGGCGGGCCGCGACGTCGTCGAGGACCCCGGACTGCACCGGGGAGAACCCGCCGAGCGGGAAGTAGGGCACGTAGGCGATCCCCTGCTCCGCGAGGTCGTCGATCAGGGCGTCGTCGCCGCGGTTCGCGATGTTGTACATGTTCTGCACGCACACCACGGGCGCGATCGCCCGGGCCTCGGCGACCTGCCCGGCGGTGACCGTGCTGAGCCCGAGGTGCCGGATGAGGCCCTGCTGCTGCAGCTCGGCGAGGACGGTGAGGGGCTTGGCCACCGACTCGTCCGGGCCGCCCATCCGCAGGTTCACGACGTCGAGGGCGTCCAGGCCCAGGTTGGTCAGGTTGTCCTGGACGGCCTGGCGCAGCTGGGCGGGCTCGGCGGCCTGCGGCCAGCCTCCCGTCTCGTCGCGGGCGAATCCGACCTTGGTCACGATGTGCAGGTCGCCCGGGTACGGGTGGAGGGCCTCGCGGAGGATCCCGTTGGTGACGTGCGGGCCGTAGTAGTCGCTGGTGTCGATGTGCGTGATGCCCAGCTCGACGGCCTCGCGGACGACCGCGACCGCGGCGGCCCGGTCGGCGGGGGGACCGAACGCCCCCGGGCCGGTGAGCTGCATGGCGCCGTAGCCCATCCGGGTCACGGTGAGGTCGCCGCCGAGGACGTACGTTCCTCCGGGGACGGTGTGCGGCATGTCGGGTGCTCCTGGTGTTCCGATGGTGGGTGTTGCCTGTGTGGTCCCGGGCGCGGCGGCGCCGGCTCGTGCGGTGCCGCCGCTGCCCGGTCCCGGACGGGGTCGCGGAGGGCGACCGGTGCTCAGCGCGCGCCCCACAGCTGCGCGTAGGTGTTGCGGAACGTGCCGTCGGTGAACCACGCCCCGTTCTTGAAGTCGTCGACGCTCCGGCCGTTCACGGAGTTGATGTTGCTCTTGTTGAAGATGCGCCGCGGGATGGTGTAGGCGGTCTGCTCCGGGATCTCCGTCCCCGCCATCATGCGCAGCAGGCGGTCGGTGTTGTTCCACGCCACGAGTGCCGGGTCGACGGCGACGTCCGCCAGCTGGGTTCCGTTCGCGAGCCGCTGCATCGCCGTGACGTCCGACCCGTAGCCGACCAGCTTCAGCTTGTCGGCCCGGCCGGAGAGCTGCATGCCCTGGATGGCGGGCGGGCTGGCCGGCTGGTCGTAGCTCACGAAGACGTAGTCGATCTCCGGGTGCGAGTTGAGCGCGACGCTGACGGTGGTCGGGATCTTCTGGACGGCCGTGCTCTCCCAGGCCGCCGTGGTCACCTTGCAGCCGGGGCACTGGGTCTTGAACTCGTCGAGGACCGCGTCGGACGCCCGCTTCGTGGTGCTGGTCGACGTGGTGTTCACGAAGAGCACGTTCGCGTCGCCGCCCGAGTCGGCGATGATCGCGTCCGCCATCAGCCGGGCTCCGACGTCCTGGCCGTTGTCCGTGGTGACGACCTTCCCCGCCAGCGCCGGGGGCAGCGGGTCGGAGACGTCGGAGGCGACGACCGGGATGCCGGCCTCGGCCGCCGCCGTGTAGGCGTTCCTGGCCAGGGCGAACGGGAGCGAGTCCGTGATGATGCCGACCGACTTGGCGGCGACGGCCTGGTTGATGCACTGGGTCGCGACGGTGGGCTGCGCCTGGGCGTCGCAGACCTGGACCTTCATGCCGAGCAGGGCGGCGGCCGCGGTGATCTGTTCGAGCTCGGCCTGGAAGTACGTCGCCTTCAGGGTGATGGGGATGTAGGCGATGGTGCCGTCCTTGAACTTGTCGAGGCCGGTGATGCCGCCGCCCGGCGCCTTGAACGAGTCGAGGACCCGCACGTGGCTCTCGACCGCTGCCGTGGCGAGCTCGACGCCCTTGGCGTTCGTCACGCCGCCGTCGGACCCGCCGGACGTGGCCGAGCTGCCGCAGGCGCTCAGGCCGACGGCCGTGAGGGCGGCGACGGCGACCGCCGTCCAGGTGGTGCCGGCCGGTCTGCGGCCCGCGTTCGACGATCCGTGATTCAGCGTGCTTCTCATGCGTTTCCCTCGGTTCACGGGTGGGTGATGACCGCCACCGCGGCTCGGTGGCTGTCGGCCGTACTGGTCAGGAATGCCGCCGGTCCCGACGGAACAGCGTGGAGAGGACGATGGCGATGATGAGTGCCGAGCCGTAGAAGACGTCGCTGATCCAGCCCGCGAAGCCGAGGAGCTGGAGCCCGACGATGCCGGTCGCCAGGAAGTAGATGGCGATCATGCTTCCGGCGGGGTTGAATCTGCCCGGCTGGATGACGGCCGTGCCGAGGAACGTCGCCGACAGGGCGGGGAGGAGGTAGGAGGACGCGCTCGCCGGGTCGAACCCGCCGACGGTGCCGACGAGCAGCACGCCGCCGACACCGCAGAGCAGCGAGGACGAGATGTACGCGCCCACCCGGATCCGGTTGACCCGCACCATGGCGAGTCGTGCGACGTTGCGGTTGGAGCCGACGAACAGCATGTGGCGGCCGAGCGGGGTGGACGTCATCACGTAGGTGAAGACGGCGGCCACCGCGAGTCCGTAGAAGAAGCTGACCGGCAGGCCGAGCACCTTCGTCGCGGCGACCTTGTAGAGCGACGGGCTGTCGAGGAAGACGCTGCCGCCGTTGGAGATCCGGGAGGACACGCCGGTGAGGAGGGTGGCCACGCCCAGCGTCGTCACGATCGGGTTGATGCCGATCTTGATGATGAGCAGCGCGTTGAAGGCGCCGACCCCCACGGCGACCGCCACGGCCACGATCGCCGCGAGCCACACGTTCAGGCCCTGTTCGCTGACGAGCACGGCGACCAGGGTCGCGGAGAGTCCGGCGACCGCCGCCACCGAGAAGTCGAACTCGCCCACCGAGAAGGCGCAGAGGGCGCCGAGTGCGATGAACACCAGGGCCTGCTGGGAGCCGAAGATCGTCTGGAGCGTTCCGGTGGTGGGGAACTGGTCGGGGCTGAGCAGCCCGAACGTGATGAACAGGGCGATCCAGACGAGGATCAGGCTGCCCCGGCGTGACAGGTCCGCCAGTCCTTTCCGCCGGTGGCCCGGGGCGGTGGGGGCGGGCCGCTCCCCCGGTCCGGGGTCGGGGGCCGGGGTGAGCCGCGCGCGGGCGGTGGACGTGGCGCTCTCGTTCGGTGTCATGGTGGTGTCTCCTTGGTGGTGCACGGCCGGGCGGTGTACCGGGTCAGGCATAGGTGGCCCTGGTGATCGCTTCGGCGGTGACGTCGTCTCCCAGCTCCAGGTGGTCCCGGCCTGCGCGCAGGACGATCACCCGGTCGCACACGGCCGCGAGGTCCTGCACCTCGATCGAGCAGATCACGACGGCCTTGCCCTCGTTGGCGGCTCCGCGGAGGGCCCGCAGGATGTCCAGGCGGGCGCCGACGTCGACGGCCTGCGTCGGCTCGCAGGCCATCAGGACCTGCGGTGCGTTCAGGAGCCACTTGGAGATCAGGAGCTTCTGCTGGTTGCCGCCGCTGAAGGAGCCGACCGGGGCGTTGGGCAGCGCCGGCCTGATGCCGAAGGAGTCGACCGCCGCCTTGAACTCCCGTTGCTGCCAGCCCCGGCCGAGGAAGAGGCGTCCCCGTTTCGTCACGCGGGGGAGGGTGACGTTCGCCATCGCGCTCACCTCGGCCGCGAGTCCGTCCTCCATGCGGTTCTGGGGGATGACGGCCAGCCCGGCGTCGTGGAGGGCGTCGCGGTTCGTGACCGGCAGGGCGAACTCCCGGCCGCCGACCCTGAGCCGGCCGCCGCAGGCGCGGGTGTTGCCGCCGATGATGTCCGCGATCTCGTCCAGACCGCAGTCGCCGGCGCCGGTGATGCCGATGACCTCGCCGCCGTGCACCTGCAGGTCGAGCTTGCGGAGGGTCCGGCCGGAGACGCCTGTGACGTCGAGGGCGACCTCCGGCTTGACGGCGTGGGGGTCGACGGCGGCCCCGATGCGGCCGCTCGCCAGTTCGCGGCCCAGGATCAGCCGGCTCAGCTCGGCCTCGCTGAGGTCCGTGACGGGAACGCCTTCGGCGACCGCCTTCCCGTCACGGAGCACGGTCACCCGGTCGGCGAGGCTCATGACCTCGTCGAGGCGGTGGCTGACGATCAGGATCCCGGTGCCGGAGCGCGCGATGGTGCGCAGGATGTCGTAGAACTCGGGCAGGGTCTCGCGCGGCAGCGACTGGGTGGACTCGTCGAACACGATGCAGCCGGTGCCGGGGTGACGGCCCTGGACGGCTCGCGCGATCGCGACGACCGCGCGCTGCCCTGCGGGCAGCGATCCCATCCGTGCGTCCATGGGGATCGAGGCGTTGAGTCTCGCGAAGGACTCCTCCGCCAGGCGGCGCTCCTGCTCCCAGGCGATCTTCCGGAGGACGCGGCCGGGCCTGTACTGGCCCACCCGCACGTTCTCCACGACGGTCAGGTCGTCGACCAGGCCGAGGTCCTGGTGGACGAACGCGAGGTTGTGCTCCCGGAGGTCGGCCGGGCGGACGGGGGTGGAGAGGGCCTGGCCCCCTACGCGGATCTGCCCGGCGTCGGCGGTGTAGACACCGGAGAGGATCTTGATCAGGGTCGACTTCCCCGACCCGTTCTGCCCCACCAGGGCGTGGATCTCGCCCGGCGCGACGGTCAGGTCGACGTCGCTGAGGACGGTCGCGCGCCCGAAGCGCTTCGTGAGGCCCCGGATCTCCACCGCCTCGCGGCCGCGCGAGCCCTTCGGAAGGGGCGCCGCGCCGGTCGATCCGCGGCTCCAGGCGTCGTCGCCGGCTCGGGCGGGTGTTCGACTGACCTGTGCCTTTCTGCTCCGCATCAGTTCTCCTGCCTCCGGGTCAGCACTGACCCGGGGCTCGATGTGCAGTGACTGACGTCACTCTCAGGCATAAGCAAATATATGTGATAACAGTAGTCTTTGCACTGCTCCCCGGCCGGGAATTCGGATGGGCCGTCCCGGCGCTCTCCCGGTGCGGATCCCGCAGGCCCGGTCCCCGGGCAGACGGCGCAGGGGCACCGGCCTCAGAGCATCGGGGTGATGTTCGCGTCACGGGCCAGCATCGCCGTGCCGTACATCTCCAGGCTCACCCCGGGAACGATGTACGCGTGCCGGCCCGCCACCGCCGAGTCGCGCCAGTGCCGCTGGATCACGTTGTTCTCCGCGAAGCCGGCCGCACCGTGGGCGAAGAGGAGCAGGTTGATCGCCTTGGTGACGTTCTCCACCACCCAGCCGGCGTCGGCCCGCGCGCGGGCGCGCAGGAGCTCGTCGGGGAAGCTGCCCTCGCGGGCGGCCCGGTCGATCTCGTCGACGGCGCGGTAGGCGTGCAGGTGGGCGGTGTCGATCAGCATCGCCGCCTCGGCGATCTGGTGCCGGAAGACCGGCGAGTCCGCCTGCGTCGGGTAGAAGGTGAAGGTGAGCGGCTTGACGGCCGCCTTCGCAGTCACCAGTTCGAGCACCTTGCGCCCCATGCCGAGCTGGGGGGCGGCGATGCCCAGCGCCAGGACCGGCGTGAAGGCGCTGCGGTAGAGCGTCTCGTCGGTGTGCTCGGTGGCCACCTCGCCCTGCCAGGCCTTCGGCGCCGAGATGATGCGGTGGTCGGGGACGAAGACGTCCCTGGCGATGAGGCAGTTGGAGCCCGACGACTTCATGCCGGCCACGAACCACGTCTCCTCGAAGTCGAGGTCGGCCCGCGGGACGAGCGCGATGCCGTGGTCGACGGCCTCGCCGGCCTCGTTGACGACCGGCATCCCGAGCACCGCCCAGTCGGCGTGCCAGGAGCCGGAGTTGTAGTACCAGCGCCCGTTCACCACGAACCCGCCGTCCACCTTGACGGACTCCGCGCTCGGGGTCACGACACCGGAGATCTTGGCGTCGGGGTTGGTCTTCCAGACGTCGTCCTGGGCCTGCTCGGGGAACAGCCCCGTCATCCAGGCGCACTGGTTGCAGAGGGTCACGACCCACGCGGTGCCGCCGTCCGCCTCGGCGACGGCTGCGGACGCCTCGATCTGCGTGCGCACCGACATCTCGTAGCCGCCGTACCGCTTGGGCTGGGCGATCCTGAAGACGCCGGCCTCGGTGAGGGCCCTGATGCTCTCCTCCACCACGCGGCGGTCCTGCTC
The DNA here is from genome assembly GCF_045862635.1 of Kitasatospora sp. NE20-6. Classification (NCBI taxonomy): domain Bacteria; kingdom Bacillati; phylum Actinomycetota; class Actinomycetes; order Kitasatosporales; family Streptomycetaceae; genus Kitasatospora; species Kitasatospora sp. NE20-6. The sequence goes on along the minus strand of NZ_BPRL01000062.1, from coordinate 58,382 downwards.
TCCCTGCGCCGCGTTCTTCTCCAGCAGGGGGTGGAGCTCCCTGATCCGGGCCACCAGTTCCTCGGTGCTGGGTGCGGTGCCTGCGGTCGGCGCTTCGGTGGTTGCGGATACCATGGTGCGTTCCTTCTCGTATCGGGTGGTCGTCAGCGGGCCAGGGCGGCGAGGGAATCGGTGATCGCCGGGCGGCGCCGCTCGTCGTAGCGGGAGTGGGTGCCGAAGGTGCGGTACGCGTAGACGAGCGGGGGAAGTTCCGCCCGGCTCGCGCCGACGACGTGCCCGAGGAGGAGCAGGTGGTCACCGCCCTCCACCGCCTCGTGCAGGTCGCATTCGAGCCATCCGGCGGCCCCGTCGAGGCGGGGCAGGCCGTGGTCGACGTGCCAGTCGATCTGCGCGAACCGGTCGACGCCGCGCGTGGCGAACAGGATCGCGAGATCGGCCTGGGCGTGGCCGAGCAGGTTCACGCCGAACCGGCCCTCGGTCAGGATCTGGGCCAGCACCCGCGATCCGCGGTCGAAGGCCACGGTCACGAGCGGCGGATCGAGCGAGAGCGAGGCGAAGGAACTCACCGTCGCGCCCGCCGGTCCTTCCTCGCCGGCCGTCGTGACCACGGTGACCGGCGCACAGACGCCCGCCATCATGTCGCGGAAGACCTGCGGCGCAACGCTGCGGCTCTCGGTCGTCATCATGTGCTCCTCTGCGTGGGCCTGCTGTCACCGCGCCTCGCCGGGCGGCCGGCCGGTCGCGGCGCGACCGTGCCGACGGCCACGGTGCGGCCCGGCCTCATGCCAGGCCTTCGAGGTCTCGAAGGCCGACGGCGTCGATCATCAGGGCGAGGGCCTTGGTGGCGTCCTCGCCCAGTTCGAGGTACGGCTTGCGGGCGTGACCCCCGGGAAGGCCCAGGATGCGCAGCATCGCCTTGTAGACGACGACCCGCGGCGCGGAGAACTCGGCGGCGAACCCGGAGATCCCGCTCCACAGCCGGGTCACGGTGCGGTAGGCCTCCCCCGCCGCGGAGACGTCCCCCCGGTGCAGCGCGTCGTGGAGGCTGCGGCACAGGCGCGGGGCCACGTTCTGCAGGTTGTCCAGCTCCCCGGCCGCCCCGGCCGCGAAGGAGAACATCAGCTTCTGCGTCATCGTCAGCACCGTCGTGCGCGGCGCGAACCGTGCGACGAACTCGGCGACGTTGTGCTGGTCGGGGTGGTGCTTGAAGATCCCGACCACGTGGGGGTGGTCCGCCAGCGGCCGGTCGAAGACGGACGCCGGCACCTCGAACCCGGTCATGAAGTTGCTGGACAGGACGACGGGCACCTCGACCGCCGAGAGCACCTCGTCGTAGAACTGCCGGAGCATCCCGGCGGTCGGGGAGAACGAGTGGCCCAGGGTCGGCGGGTAGAGCTGCACGGCGTCGGCCCCGCGTGCCGCGGCCTCGGCAGCGAAGCGGATGTTCTGCGCCGCCGTCGGGAACTCCCGGTTGCCCGCGACCACCGGGCTGCGGCCCGCCGCCTCCTCGGACACGATCTCCAGGACCCGGAGGATCTCCGGGTCGCTCATCTGCGCGCCCTCGCCGGTGGCGGGGCTCGCCGGCCAGAAGCCGACGTTCTCGCGGGCCATCCACTGCACGTGGGCGCGGAGCGCACCTTCGTCGAGGTCGCCGTCCCGGTTGAACGGGGTCAGTCCCATCACGTAGGAACCGGCGGGGAGGCCGGGCGGCCGGGCGGCCGTACGTGGCTCTCGCATCATGCGTCTGTTTCCCTCAGTTGCCTCCGCCCATGAGTATGGGCATCGGGTCGGGCAGGTGGGAGTCGAGCGCCCAGGCACGGTCGGAGAGCTGCTCCACCGTGGCGCCGTTGGAGCGGGCGTCGAGCAGTGCTTCCGGGTCGAAGGAGGGGCCGACGGAGTCGGCCGCGTACTCCGGCCCCTTCATGTAGGCGGTGGCGTCGTCCGGCTCCGCGAACCGGTCGATCTGCATCTCGACCATGTTGCCGTCGGGGTCGCGGTAGTACATCGACGTGGTGACGCCGTGCGCGATGCAGACCGTGGGCAGCACGCCCTTGTCGCGCAGCAGGACGTACCTGGCGAGCAGGTCGTCGATGGAGTCGAACGTGTACGCGACGTGGTGCATCGCGGCCGTGTCGGGCGTCTTGCGCTTCAGCGGGACGGGCGGGTGGATCAGGGCGACCCGGTGGTGTTCCTCGTCGAACGTGATGAACGAGAGGGCGTCGTCTCGGTAGACGACGTGGCCGTCGAGGACGGTGCAGTACCAGTCGCGCATCTCTTGCGGCTGGGCCGTCTGGAAGACGACGTGTGCGAACTTCGGGCTCGCGGGCATGGCGGATCTCCCTGGCTCTTCCGTCGGACCGGGACAGGCGGCGCCGGCGTCGCTCCGGGCGCTTCGATGGCCTGTCGTGCGCCTCACCCTAGCGGTGATATGTGATAACAGGAACCCTCCGGGCGGCTTCTTTCCCCGGATCGAGACCTCCGCGCGTGACGGCGGGGCTTCGAACACCAGCGGTCGACACGGCGTGCAGCAGCCACCCGAACGCCCGTGACCTGCGCAGATGTCGCCCCCGGCGCACAGCCCGGGGAACCGGACCCCGGCGCCGCCCGGCCCGGCACACGGCAGCAGGCCCCCGCCGCCGCCCTCCCCCGCGACCGGGAGCGGCGGCCCCGCAGCGGAAGGGCGGCGCAGCGAGGCACAGAGCGCGGAGAGGCACAGAGGGAGGGTGGTGCGGAGGGGCGCGGTGGAAACCGGCGCAGCCGGCAGCGCTCACGCGGAGGGGGGCGACAGGGGGGCGGTGGAGATCGTCACGCCGCGCCGGGCGGCATCACCGGCGTCGTGACACACGGCGGCGGGCCCGGGGCGGGCCCGGGGGAACGCCGCCGGGACGCCGGGCAGGCGGGGCCGCGGTGCCGAGTACGGAACGGTCAGTCGACGATGGCCGAGATGCCCTGCTGGGCGATCCGCTCGTTCGTGTCGAGGTGGACCATGACGGCCTGGGCGGCGCGGCCGGGATCGCGCTCCGCCACCGCGGCGAGGAGCTGCGCGTGCGCGGCTTCCCGCCGGTGGGGCTCGTCGGGGTCGTTGTCGCGGCCGCCGAAGGCGAGGCGGACGTAGCGTTCGGCCGCGTGCCAGAGCATGTTGAGCATGCGGAGGTCCCAGTCGGTGGCCGCGGGACGCAGCAGGTCGAGGTGGAACTCGTGGTGGACTTCGTAGATCTCGTCGAGTCCGAGGCGCTCGTTGCCGAAGATGGCCAGGTGGGACATGAGCCGGGCGTGGTCGCGGTCGGTCAGCAGGAGGCACGCCCGCCCGACGAGCTCCGGTTCGATCTGTCGGCGCAGCCGGTAGACGGCGCGCAGGTCGTCGTGGCTGAGCGGGGCGACCGTGGCACTCTTCCCGCGCGCGGTGATGACGAGGCCCTGGCCTTCGAGGTGCCGCAGGGACTCGCGGACTGGGATGATGCTGACGCCGAGGCGACCCGCGATCTCACGCAGGGAGAACTCCTGCCCGGGGGGCAGGTCACCGGCGAGGATGGACCGACGGATCTCCTTGGTCACCTGCTCCACCACCGACAGTGGCTGCACGCGGCGTACGCCGGCCGTGCTCACTCCTGCCACGTTGGCCCTCCCTCGGGGCAGCTCCACAAGCACCGCCAGCGCCCAGATGTTATCAGACATATCACAGCAGTGTCCCGGTTGTGACGCAACGGTCCGCGGGAGCGGACCGGTGCAGTACACACGACCCACCCGGTACGCGTCGACACCTCCCGCCGACCCGCAAGGCCGCCGCTCCGCGCCGCACCTGACGCGCCGTCCGCCACGGCCGGCGGACGACCCGGCCGTACGGCCCGCCCCGCCGCGTCGCCGGTGACGGCCCTCCGGCTCCGGACGTCGACGCCGGGCCCGCGGACACGACCGGGCCGGACATGTGACCCACGCCACAGGCCGGGGGTGCATAGCGAGGCAGGGGCCAGCGTCTTTGTTAAGGGTGCAGGGCCGTGTCCGCGGTCGTGCGACGGCGCCGTGCACGGTCGATGACGCGTGCACCGCGCTGCATCCCGGGAGTACGGGACTGCGGGAGTGCAGGAGAGGCCGGCGTACCCGGCAGGGAGGTGAGGGGTGGCGTTGACGGGGCAGGTGCGGGCCGACGGGTTCGACCGGTTCGTGGCGGCCCGGTGGTCGGCGCTGCTCCACCTGGCGCGGCTGCTCACCGGCGGGGACCGGCACCGGGCCGAGGACCTGTTGCAGGAGGCGCTGGTCAAACTGTGGTTCGCCTGGCCGAAGGTGGCCGAGCAGGCCCCCGAGGCGTACGTGCGCAGGATCCTGGCCCGTGCCGCGGCCCGTTCGGCACGGCGGCGCTGGTGGGGCGAGCACCCTGTCGACCAGTTGCCCGACCCGCCGGGGGTGGGCGACGAGACCGCCGCCGTGGACGAACGGACCCGGCTGGAGGCGATGCTGGCGCTGTTGCCGGCCCGGCAGCGGACCGCGGTGGTGCTGCGCTACTACCAGGACCTGCCCGAGCAGTACGTCGCGGAGGTGCTGCGGTGTCCGGTGGGTACCGCCCGTTCGCTCACGGCACGCGGTGTTGCGCGGCTGCGGAAACTCCTGGCCGAGGCCGTCGAGCCGGTCGGGTGAGGAGGGGAACCATGGATCACTTCGAGCAGGAACTCGCACGGATGATGCGTGACGGTCAGGAGGACACGCCCTACGAGACCCGGCACCGGGACCGGCTGCACGTCGGCGTCCGCGCCCGGCAGCGGGCCCGGACGGCCTGGACGGCCACCGGATCGGTGCTGGCCGTGGCCGGACTCGGAGTCGGACTGGTGGTCCTGACGAGCCCCTTCGCCCAGGGCGGCCCGACCGGTCCGCAGCCGCGCCCCCTCGCCTCCACCGGGTCCGCCCCGATGCCGTCGACGGTCCGCCCCGTCTCCACGGCCGAGGGGGCGCCGGTGCCGTTCCGCCCGTCGGCGCCCGAGCCGGCCACCCTGCCGGCCCGGACCCCGGTCTCCGGAGCGGCGCCCCGGCCGGTTTCGAGCAGCCCCGTCGGCTGAGGCCCGACCGGGCCCGCACGACCACCGGCGGTGGCCCGGCGGCAGGTCCCCACACGTCCCGTCCGTCCGTCCACGAGTAGGGAGCTCACCCCGTGGTGCATGAGAACGCGCCCGCGTCCGTCGACGTGTCACGAGTCGACGTGTCACGAGAGGTGGTGGAAAGCCGGCCGGCCTCCTGGGAGCGGCGGCTGCGCGGCGTCGGTCACGTCGGGCGTCCGCCCGTGTCCGTACGGGACCGCCTGGTCGTGCCGTTCCCCGGGCCCGGGTCGCGGACGTGGCGCGTGCCCGGGCTGTCCCCGGCAGTGGCGGGCCTGCTGGCGCGGTGGTCGGGATGGGCCGGGCCGCTGCTGGTGGCGCTCTGCGCCGGGCTGCCGCGCTTCCGGCACCTGGGCAGTCCGCGGGCCGTCGTGTTCGACGAGACGTACTACGCCAAGGACGCCTGGTCCCTGCTGCGGCTCGGCTACGAGGGCACCTGGCCGGACCGCACGGTCTCCGACCCGCAGATCCTGGCCCGTCCCCGGGTGATCCCGCTCTCCGACGCCGGGGCCTTCGTCGCGCACCCGCCGGCGGGCAAGTGGGTGATCGCCCTCGGCGAGTGGATGTTCGGCCTCACCCCGTTCGGCTGGCGCTTCGTGACGGCGGTCCTCGGCACGCTGTCGGTGCTGATGCTGTGCCGCATCGGACGCCGCCTGTTCCGTTCGACGCTCCTGGGCTGCGTGGCCGGAGCGCTGATGGCGGTGGACGGCCTGCACTACGTGCTGAGCCGCACCGCCCTGCTCGACCTCGTCGTCATGTTCTTCGTCCTGGCGGCGTTCGGATGCCTGCTCGTCGACCGGGACGGTGCGCGGGCCCGGCTCGCGGCGGCCCTGCCGGTCGGCGAGGACGGCCGGGCACGCCCGGACGGACACACCGCCGACCGTGCCGGGACGGGGGTGCGCCCCTGGCGGCTCGCGGCCGGCGTCTTCCTGGGGCTGTCGGCCTCGACCAAGTGGAACGGCCTGTACTTCCTCGCCTCCTTCGTGGTCCTCACCCTGCTGTGGGACGTCGGCTCCCGCCGCGTGGCGGGGGCGCACCGTCCTTACCGCGCGGTGCTGCGCAGGGACCTCGGCGGGTCGGTGCTGTCCCTCGTCCCGGTCGCCGCCGTGACGTACCTGGTGACCTGGACCGGCTGGTTCCTCTCCGACAACGGCTACGGACGCCACTGGGCGGACGGCCGCGGCGGCACCTGGTCGTGGATCCCCGCCCCGCTCCGCAGCCTGTGGCACTACGAGTACGGGGTGTACCAGTTCAACGTGGGGCTGCACAGCCCTCACACGTACCAGTCGAACCCCTGGAGCTGGCTGGTCCTCGGCCGCCCCGTGCTGTTCCACTACACGTCGGCGAAGCCCGGGACGGACGGCTGCCACGCGACGGCCGACTGCCCGCAGACGATCCTCGCGCTGGGGACACCGCTCCTGTGGTGGTCGGCCTGCGGCGCACTCGTGTACCTGCTGTACCGGTGGGCGCTCCGCCGCGACTGGCGCGCCGGCGCCGTCCTCTGCGCCGTGGGGGCGGGCTACCTGCCCTGGTTCCTGTACCAGGACCGCACGACCTTCTCCTTCTACGCGGTCGTCCTCGTGCCGTACCTGTGCCTGGCCGTCACGATGATGCTGGCGGCCGTGCTGGGCCCCCCGGGAGCGGACGGGAGGCGCCGCGTACGAGGCGTGGCGGCCGCAGGCGTGCTCGTCCTGCTCATCGTCGGGAACTTCCTCTACTTCCTGCCGGTCTACACCGGGCAGGCGATCCCGTACGCCGACTGGCACGCCCGGATGTGGTTCGGCACCTGGGTCTGAACCGACGGGCACCCGGCTCGCCCTCCGGGGCTGCGACGGCGGCGCCCGCTCCCCCGCCGCATCCGCCGACGCTCCCCGCCGGGGTGCGCGATCAGTTCCCGGACAGGCCGTGGGCGCCGAGGAGGCCGACGACGTGGCCGTCCTCGTCGACGACCGGCCAGGTCTCCAGGCCGCGGGAGCGCATGGCGGCGGCCGCGACGGCGGCGGGCATGCCGACGGTGGCGAACGGGGCACGGTCGTGCACGATGTTGCGCACCGGGGTGCGCTCGGTGTACCAGGACCGGGCCTGGAACGGCGCGAGGTGCAGGCGGGTCAGCAGTCCGGCGCAGCGGCCCTCCTCGTCGCGGACCAGGGCGTGGTCGGCGCCGGAGCTCCGCAGGATGTCCATCGCCGTGTCGACCGTGACGTCGTCGCCGATCTGCAGTTCCGGGTGCTTCATCAGGTCGCCGACCGTGACGGCGGGCTGTTCGAGAACGATGGTCATGGGCGAACTCCTTCGCGTGGAACGGGTTCTGGTGGTCGGTGCCCGGCGCGGGCCCGGCCCGTGGAGCGGGCCGGGCCCACGCGGTGTTCAGGCGGAGAGGGCGTCGCGCCTCGGTGCGGCGCCGCGGGAGCCGGTGCCGGTCTGCTGGGTGCGACCGGTGAAGGAGGGCCGGCTGCGGCGGTTGCGGCTGGTGGAGGCGCTGCGGCGGGGACGCTCCACCACGGGGGCGGCGACCACGACGGGCACGCCGGTGGGCACGCGGGCGCCGGTGATGCGGGCCAGCTCCTCGTCGCCGGAGTGCACCTGGGCGGAGGCGGGGGTGATGCCGGCGGTGGCCATCATCCGGGCCATCTCGCGGCGCTGGTTGGGCAGCACCAGGGTGACGACCCGGCCGGACTCGCCGGCCCGGGCGGTGCGCCCGCCGCGGTGCAGGTAGTCCTTGTGGTCGGCCGGCGGGTCGAGGTTGACGACCAGGTCGAGGCCGTCGACGTGGATGCCGCGGGCGGCGACGTTGGTCGCGATGAGCGCGGTCACCTGGCCGGTGCGGAACTGCTCCAGGGTGCGGGTGCGCTGCGGCTGCGACTTGCCGCCGTGCAGGGCCGCGGCCTTCACCCCGTTCGCGAGCAGGTCGAGCACGAGGCGGTCGGCGCCGTGCTTGGTGTCGGTGAACATGATCACGCCGCCCTCGCGGGAGGCGATGTGCGCGATCGCGGCGTCCTTGTCGCGGTTCTGCACGTGCAGCACGTGGTGCTCCATGGTGCTGACCGTCGCGGCGGACGGGTCCACGGAGTGCGTCACCGGGTCCTCCAGGAACCTGCGGACCAGCCGGTCGACGTTGCGGTCCAGGGTGGCGGAGAACAGCATCGTCTGGCAGCCGGTGGCGACCTGCTCCAGCAGCTCCGTGACCTGCGGCAGGAAGCCCATGTCGGCCATCTGGTCGGCCTCGTCCAGCACCGCGATGCTCACCCCGTCGAGCTGGCAGTCACCGCGCTGGATCAGGTCCTTCAGCCGGCCCGGCGTGGCCACCACGACCTCCGCACCGCGGTTCAGCGCCTGCGCCTGGCGGCCGATCGACATCCCGCCGACCACCGTCGCGAGGCGCAGCCGGACCGCGTGGGCGTAGGGCGTGAGGGCCTCGGTGACCTGCTGGGCCAGCTCGCGCGTCGGGACCAGCACCAGGGCCAGCGGACGGCGGGGCTCGGCCCGCTGTCCGGCGGTGCGCGCCAGCACGGCGAGGCCGAAGGCGATGGTCTTCCCGGAGCCCGTGCGGCCACGCCCGAGGACGTCGCGGCCGGCCAGCGAGTTCGGCAGCGTGGCGGCCTGGATCGGGAACGGGGAGGTGACGCCCTGCCGGGTCAGCGTCTGCAGCAGCGCCTTCGGCATGTCCAGCTCGTCGAAGGACTCGACGGCCGGCAGCGACGGAGTGGTGCTGACCGGCATCGCGAACTCGCCCTGGACGGACGATCCCTGACGCCGGGCCGAGCCGGAGGAACGCGATGCCCCGCCGTAGCGGGAGCCCGAACCGGAGCTGGAGCCGTAGCCGGAACCGGAGTTGGAGCCGGATCCGCTGCCGAAGCGGGAGCCGTAGCCGCTGCCGCCGGCGCGTGAGCCCGCGGCGGAGCGTGAGTTGGAGTTCTGGTACGAAGAACGACTGGAGCGGTTCATGCGAAAACCTTCCTCAGGGCGGCACGTCGCCAGGAGGACTCCGCGGCGCGGGCGCCGGCGGAGATCGCAAGGAACGGGCCAGAACGTGTGAAGAGCGGGGCGTGGACGGTAGAACCGTGCGGCACGTCACCTGCGGCCGGCGCTCACCGAAGTACGGGAGCGAAGAGCCTCGAACCGTGAGATGTCACGGCAGGGCGCCGATCCGGACGCGGCACCGTGTGGCTCGCGTGGGGGCGGCACCGGTGGCGGAGCCAGGGGGCCCGAGCGGCCGGGAAGGACACGTCGGGCGCAATGCGCAGGGGCCCGCACCGTACGTGTACGCGGTGCGGACCCCTGCTGCCAGGCAGGTTCCCTGGCGAAAACTACAGCGGACGAATGTTCTCGGCCTGCGGGCCCTTCTGGCCCTGCGTGACGTCGAACTCGACCTTCTGGCCCTCGAGCAGCTCACGGAAGCCGTTGGCGTTGATGTTCGAGTAGTGGGCGAAGACGTCCGGGCCGCCACCCTCCTGCTCGATGAAGCCGAAGCCCTTTTCCGCGTTGAACCACTTCACAGTGCCATTAGCCATAAAAAATCTCCTTCGAGGGGCTGTCCGGGGTCCGCACCGTGCGAACCCCGAGTGCCGCGATGATGACCCACCCGGGGAAGAGCCGGGAAAACAGAAATGCGCCTGCGACACATCAGCAGGCGCACACAAGTTCATGGGAACCACTACTGCAACTACCTGCACTTTAGCAGGTCCGGGCCCGCGGCAGTGGAATATTCGGCCGCCAGTGCCGCCCGCACCCCTTCCGGGGCGGCCTCGCCGCGACAGCGCCCCCGGCAACAGGCAGCCCCTCCGGGGCAGTTGCCGATCGGACCGACCGCACCGTCCGGATCCCCGCCGCCGACCCGCCCGCCCCGCAGGAGCGTCCGGCGGTGCCGAATCCATGGACGAGGTGACCGAGTGTCACTAATGTTCACCACAGGGGAACCGTCAGGTTCGAAGCGGATGGGGGGACCATCGGTGTTCACCGTTGCGGGTCGGCAGTACACGGGACAGGAACTGCTCGCAGAGCTCAGGGAGTCGGCGGCCGACGAGGAGAGCGGCGTCGTCTGGCACGACGGGTACGTCGCCGCACTGCCGGAGCTGGCACAGGCCGGACGGACGGTGTTCGCCTCGATGGACGCGGTCCTGCTGGGCCTCGGCGGGTGCCTCACCGGAAGCAGCACCTACGCGTACGCGTACCGGGGGCAGGTGGACCTCACCGCGCGCAAGATCCTCGCCGGGGCCCCGGTGTTCGAGAACACCGGGCGGGCGAAGGCGTACAGCCTGCCGAACTGGGTGCAGCAGGGGCAGGGGGACGACGCCTTCCTGCAACTGCGCAACGGCAGGTCGCCGTACGACGCGGTGCGCGAGCTGGCGGACGACTCCGGCGCCTGGACGCTGGACTGCGCCACGTTCGTGCAGGCCGTGCAGCTGGGCGCGTGGGCCGCGGCGGTCGGCAAGGCGGAGTTCGACCGGTCGGTCGCGCGGCCGTTCAACCTCAAGGAGCACGGTTCCACCGGGCTGACCCACCACAAGCTCTGGTTCAGGGAGTCGCAGGGCGCCGAGTACCGGCTGCGCACCCCCGCCACCGACCGCGTCAGGGCCCAGGAGCCCGTCGCCGACGTGGACGAGCAGAAGTTGCTGCGGTCCGCTCCCCCGGGCAGCCGGGTGGCGTTCGTCAACGCCGATCCGAAGGCCGAGGGCAGCGACTTCGAACGGGAGAACACCGTCAAGCTGCCCGACGGGACGTACGCCTCGCACCCGTTCGGCATCCTGTCGGCCGCGGCCATGAAGCACGCGCTCGCGCTGCAGACCGTGCTGCGTTACGGCGACGAGATCGACGTCACGCTCAAGCGCGCGGCGGCCGGCAAGCACGAGTCGATCACCCCCGACCAGGCCCGCTCCGCACAGACCGCGCTCGACCGGCTGCTCGCCGCCGGGGACCGGACGGCCCTGGCCGCGTGGATCATGGAGCACCGGACCTGGACGGAGAACCTGCTGTACGACGACCTCGACGAGTACGTCGACGACCTGCTCTACCTCGGCGAGGTGGAGATCTACACGATCACCCCGGAGACCACCGACCGGCAGTAGCCGCCCGCGGCCGGGCAGCCGGCGCCGATGCACCGGTCCGCGTTCGCCCTGCGGGCCGTACCGGACCACGCCAGGTCAGGCCAGATCAGGTCAGGTCAGGTCAGGTCAGGCCATCGGCAGCGGTCCCCGTCCACCCGGTCGGCCCGGCTCCCGTACGGCGGGAGCCGGGCCTCGCCAGCGCTCAGATCGCACCCGCGCGGCCGCCGAAGGCACGGCGTACGGACGAAGGACCATGAGCGAGTCCTCCAGGGTTGCCACCATCGCAAAGGGGAACCGGTCGAGTTCAAGGCAGAGTGCGACGTCATCGGGGTGAGCCCCTTGTCGCATACCCTCCGCCAGCTCGGCGGCGGCGCGCGACTCGCCTGCGCGGCGGAGGAACTCGGCTGCATCCGTCCCGGCACCGGTGGCCCTCCGGGCGATGTACTGGGCGCACGCCAGATCTTCGTCGGCACGCCCGTCCTCGCCGGTGACCACGAACGTGACGCTGTCGCACCCGCGCGCCTGCAGGAGCCGCGCCGTCGCACCCGCCACCACGAAGCCGGCGCACAGCACCAGCGACGCCTCCTTGACCGCAAGGGCGCCGACCGTGCCTGCCGTGGTCTTCTGCACGACGGTCCGTCCGCCGAGGTCGACCGACCGCAGCAGGGCCGGTGAGTTGACGGCGTCGAACCCGGGCGCGGGCGGACCGTCCTTGAGCGCCACCCAATCCGGATGGCGGGCCTTGAGTGCCAGCGCCTCTTCCAGCGACCCGGCGAGAACGATCTCCTCCGCCCCCCGGGCAAAGGCCCAGGCAGCCACGGTGAACGCCCGCATGACGTCGACCACGACCGCCACGGACGGCGGTTCAACCAGATCGGCGATACCGAGAAATCGAGAGTCCATCCGACCATGATCGCGCGGGGCCGGCCCGGTGCACCCCGGCAGTGATGCGCGTCACACCGCCGTCCTGGGCGGACCCGGCGAGGCCGGAGGGCTACGGGCCGGCCTCGCCGGGTCGGAGAGAAGACCGGCCGACTCGGTGCCCGTCGGGAGCACGGGTCACCGGGCAGCTCCTGCCCGGGCTTTGCGGGCGAGCAGGTGAATCTCCTGGAACTGGCGCCGGTCGGTGGGCTCGGGCTCGCGAACCATCCGGGCCACCTCGGTCAGCCCGGACGTGCGCAGCACCGCGGCGAGGTGGTCCGGCGACCACCGGTAGGCCGGCGCGACCGTGTGATCGAAGACCTGCGTCGGGTGGGACGGACCGTCGCTTGCCGAGAAGCCGATCAGGAGGTGACCGCCGGGTGCCAGCACCCGGTGGAACTCCGCCAGGACGACGGGGAGTTCCTGCGGCGGAGTGTGGATGACGGACCACCGTGAGAGTACGCCGCCCAGCACGCCGTCAGGGATGTCCAGCGCGGCCATCGACCCCACGTCGAACTGCAGACCCGGATAGGCCTGCCGGGCCAGCCCGATCATCGCGGGAGAGGCGTCGACGCCGAACGCCGGGAGTCCCAACTCATCGAGATGGGCGGTGACATGGCCAGGTCCACACCCCAGATCCGCGACCCGGCCGTCCCCGCCCGCACGTACGACCTCGGCGAAGGCGCTCATGATCGCGCGGTCCAGGGGCCTGTCGTGCAGCGAGTCGCGGAACAGCTGCGCATAGGTGACGGCAGCGGCGTCGTAGGCCTCGCGGGTGGCGCGGAAGGCATCGTGTTCGACCATGCCCGCGACAGTAGTTCCTGGCACCGGGGCGAGCCGGGAAAGTCACGATCTCCTCCCCCGCCCGTTCGCCCGGGAAGCGGCCGCGATGCCGGCTACAGGAGAACGAGCAGCTTGGTGCCCTGCACCAGCTTCCGGTTGACGGAGGTCGACTGGACGAACACGGTGTACGACGGGTTGTCACCCGGCTTGACCGTGGCCTCCGACTGCGGCAGGCCGAGGAGCCGGCGGGCCGCCGGGCCCGAGAACACCCTGCCCGTCATCCGGCCGGTGGCCGGGTCCTTCTCCGCCACGGCGAGCTGCTTGCCGCTCTGGATCTTCTCGCGCTTGGACAGCTCGTAGAAGGCGCAGCCGGTCTTGTACGGGTGTCCGGCGCTGGTGACGAAGTCGCGGATCGGCATCGGCTGGTCGACCGGGACCAGGATGTACCTGCCGGTGTCCAGGGCGTCGAGGTTGGCCTTGACCTCGGCGGTGTTCAGGTCCTGGCCCATGGCGAACAGGTTCCTGGTGCCGCGCACGCCCTGTTCGCGGCCTCGCAGGAAGCTCGTGGCGGCCGACTTGACGGTGCCGATGGCCTCCTCGACGCCCTGGCTGGAGTCCGCGTCCCAGATCGCGATGTTGCCCGCGGGGAAGCCGTACTCCTGGGCGGTGCGCTTGGCCAGGGAGTTCGGGACCAGGATCGCCGAGGTCCAGTGGTCGGGGAGGTCGTCCATGCCGCTCTGGATGCGGTCCATCCACGTGCGCAGGACGGCGGTGCCCCGGCCGCCGCCCAGGCGGGTGTGCATCTGGCCGGTCTCCGAGCAGCCGGAGGCGTTCTCCTCGCCGTCGGTGACGACGACCTGGAGGAAGGAGTGCTCGCCGTAGCCCTCCCAGATGTTCTTCAGGTCGTCGATGGACTTCACGGCCGCCTCGATGAGCGCGGTCGCACCGTTGTCGACCCTGTACAGGCCCTTCAGGGACGGCAGGTGCTTGACGTCCATGTCCCAGACGAGGTTCTGCACCTCGTGGTCGAAGGCGTAGAGGCTGATGCGGGTCTCGTGACCGAGCCGGTCGGACTCCTCCTGGAGGCCCTTCACGAACTCGTCCACCACACGGACGAGCTGCGCCTCGTGCTGGCGCATCGAGCCCGACTTGTCGACCACGAGCGAAACGTGGTTGACCTTGTGGTCGATCCTCTTCGCAGACATGGTTCTACCCCTTTTCCAACGCCCTTTCGACGCCTTTCCGGCGTCCCCTCCAGCGTTGTTCCCACACTACGGCGGGACACTGACAGCCCCTTCCGACCTGGGGTTCTGCAGACTCCGGCCGCCCGCACCCGGAGGTAGGGGAATTGACGGTTGATCGGAGGGTGCCGGTCGCCGGGGATTTCCTCCCGTGATTTCCCCGAATGGCACGCGTACGTGGTGTACGCGTGCACACCGGGTGCGTCGTGCGTCGTGTTTCCCCGGCAGGCCGACCCGTCGCCGACCCGTCGCCGGCCTGTCGCCGGCACGTCGCGGCGCACCCCTTCGGCGCCGGCACTCACCGGCAGCCACTCGCACGGGGGTCGGTCCACGTCGCGGCCGGGGCCGTGTGCGCCCGGAGGGGCGGAAGCATCCCTCCGGGCGCGGCGTCCCCGCCCTGCGGTGGTCAGACGCGGTCGGCCGCGATCAGCAGGTACTGGAACGAGCCGTCCTTGTACGAGCTGATGAACGCCTCCTCGATGCCGGTGACCAGCGAGGAAGTGGCCCGGAGCTCCCAGTACGGCAGGGTCGCCGGGGTCAGGTCGATGACGGCCTGGGGAACGAGCCGGTTGTCGGCCATGGCCCGCATGTACTCCCGGCGGGAGTGGATGTTGCATTCGAAGTGCGCGTTGATCTGGGAGACCCACTTCGAGGGCTGGCCGTAACGGGGGTTCCAGCAGCCGGTGATGGTCACGTAGCGACCGCCGACGCCGAGGATCCGGGCGTGTTCGGCGAAGAGGTCGTCCAGGTCGACGTACATGCTCGACTCGTTGTTCCACGAAGCCGAGGCCTGCCCTGTCTCGAAGGGCATGTCGAGCATGTTGCAGACGCGGGCGCGCACGGAGTCGTCGATGCCCAGTTCGTGGGCGCGCCGGTTCGCGAAGTCGGCCTGCTTGGCCGACAGGGTGACGCCCTCGACCTTGCTGCCGAACCGCTGGTGGGCCATCACCATCGATCCGCCGCGGCCGCAGCCGGCGTCCACGAGGGTGTCGCCGCGGCCGACGGTCCCGACGTGGTCCAGGAGGACCTCGGCCTGCGCCGACTCCAGGCGGTGGAGCTCGGCGACCAGCTTCTTCTCGTACGTGCTGTCCTCGGTGTCGCCGAGGGCGGCGTGGTCGATGTCGCCGATGCCGTAGTGGTGGTGGTACAGACCGTCGACGTCGCCCAGACGCAGGTTCACGGGACGGGCCTCGTGGTCCCAGTACCGGGCGATGTCGCCCTGGTAGGGCGTCGCCGGGCCGGGGACGAACGCCGGGGTGGTCGCGGTGGTGAGGTCGGTGCTGGTCACAGGTGAATCCGTTCTTACCAGAAATCGGGCAGGCTGTAGCGGTAGGTGTTGGTCCGGTGCCAGTCGTGGTTGCCGTCGACCCACACGGCCACGCCCCGCAGGAAGCGGAGCACGTTCGGGGCCGGGCAGGTGGCGGCCAGGTCGGCGGCCTCGGCCTCGAAGGCGTGCATCAGGTCGTTGTGGACCTCGACGGCCTTCAGGTAGGCATCGCGGACGGAGCAGTCCTCACGTTCGGCGATCACCACCGGAAGGTTCAGGTGCCGGCCGGGACCGGCGAGTTCCTTGGTGTACGAGTACAGGTCGTTGACGATGGTGGTGGCGTTCCCCGCGAGCGCGATGACCCGCTGCATGGCGGGCAGCGCGTGCACGTCCGCGGGGAGTTCGTAGCCGCCGACGGTGTCGGTGATGGTGGGGCAGGGGCGGAAGTTGTTGAACTGGCGCATCGCCAGGTACTCCCACACCTCCGGCACGTGGTCCGTCTCGGCCCAGGCCGCCTCCGCGAGGTACCCCAGGTGCAGCCGGGCCATGTCGTGCCGGTACCGGTCGGCCTGGGAGGGACTGGCCTCCTGGGTGAAGTACTGCATGGCCGAGCGGTAGGCGCGCCGCGGCGCGTCCGACCGGAGCGATGCCGCCCAGTCCGGCTGGTACTCGGTCGTCGTGTGGAGGGGGTCGAGCGCGGTGTGGGCCAGCAGCAGGCGGCCGCCGAGTCCGACGGGTGAGCCTCCGTGGTCCTCGCAGTAGACGTCGTCCAGGGCGTTCTCCGCCGCCATCAGCCGCGTGGCGATCATCAGATGCTCGACGGTGGGGGCGTCGGGATGGCAGGCGACCATGTAGCGCCCCAGCGAGAACCCGTCGAACTGGTCCTCCCAGTCCGGGGGGAACAGCTCGACCTCGTCCACCGCCCAGGCCTTGATCCGGCGGCCGACCTCCTCCACCCGTACGGGATCGGGCTCCGCCACCGGGTGGTGGTAGAGACCCGGCACCGGACGGCCCGCCGCCGGTGCCACGGGCGCCGCCGGCTCCGTGAGCGCCGCCGGCTCCTCGTGACGGGTCATGTACAGCCCCGCCGTGCCCAGGCCGCTCGGGCCGCGGAGGATCCGTTCGAGCGCGGGGCGCGGTGTCCGCGCCGCGGCAGCACCCTGCGGCGCGGCGTCCACGGCCGGGCCGCCGACCGGCTCGCCGACGGGCGCGGGGACGACCGCGGGCGCGGGGACGACCGCCGGGGCGGGGAAGGGGACCGAGGGCGGTCCGAAGAGGCTGCCACCCCCGGCTCCGGTGCCGGTCACGGCACCGCGGCCGTGCGTGGGGGGCCCTGGGCGGGCCGCGGCGGACGACAGCCTCGACTGCGCGGGGGGAGGCGCAGGAACGGGCATCCGTAGCTCCTGGGTGAGTGGTGGGACGTCACGGATCCCGGGGCATGCCGGGCCGGACCGAGGGGAATGTGCTGCGGTTGCACCGGGCGGGCCCTTCGGGCGCCGTCTTCCGGACCATCTCTTCCGGACCATGGCCGACCGTGCCGGGCCGGGCCGTTGCGGGACGGGCGGCGCCGTTGCGGGACGGGCGGCGCCGGAGCGGGCCATGCCGGAGCGGCGCAGCACTCGGCCGGCCCCGGCACCCGGAGCCGACCGGGTGCCGCGGCGCACCGCACCGCACCGCACCGCACGTCGCGGGCGCGGCCGGCAGGATCGGGCGGAGGCAGGTCTAGCCGTGCCTGCGGCCGATCTGCACGTCCTCCAGCACGCCGAGCGCGTCGGGCACCAGGATCGCTGCGGAGTAGTAGGTGCTGACCAGGTAGGAGATGATCGACCGATCGTCGATCCCCATGAACCGAACCGACAGACCCGGCTCGTACTCCTCCGCCAGGCCGGTCTGGTGCAGGCCGATGACGCCCTGCTTGTCCTCCCCGGTCCGCATCACGAGGATCGAGGTGGTGTTCTCCTTGGTGATCGGGATCTTGCTGCACGGCAGGATCGGGACTCCGCGCCAGGCGGGGACCTGCTGCCCGCCGAGGTCGACGTGGTCCGGGTAGAGCCCGCGGGAGTTGAACTCACGGCCGATGGCGGCGATCGCCCTGGGGTGGGCGAGGAAGAACCGGGAACCACGTCGGCGGCAGAGCAGTTCGTCGAGGTCGTCCGGGGTCGGCGCACCGGAGTAGGTCTGGATCCGCTGCTTGAAGGCGGCGTTGTGGAGCAGCCCGAACTCGCGGTTGTTGATCAGCTCGTACTCCTGGCGCTCGCGTAGCGCCTCGATGGTGAGCCTGAGCTGCTCCTCGGTCTGGTTCATCGGCTCGTTGTAGAGGTCGGCGACCCTCGTGTGGACCCGCAGTACGGTCTGGGCGATGGACAGTTCGTACTCGCGCGGGTTGAGTTCGTAGTCGACGAACGCACCGGGCAGCTCGGCTTCGCCGGTGTGGCCGGCCGACATCGCGATCTCGGCCTCGCCGTGCCGGTTCTGCCGCTGGAGCGGAATCTCGGCGAACCGCTCCAGGTGCGCCCGGAGGCCCGGCGCCGCGGACAGCACGGCCTGGAAGTCGGCGCGCGCGAGGGTGAGCAGGGTGCCGGCGGTCTCGGCCGTGGCGGTGGACTCCCACCTCGCGTCGGCGTCCAGCAGGGCGTTCTCGCCGAAGTGGCTGCCGTCGGCCAGCACGCCGGCCGCCACCACCTCGCCGTAACGGCCTTCGGAGGTCTGGCTGACCCGGCCGTGGGCGATCAGCTGGATCGCCTCGGCGGGAGTGCCCCGCTCGGCGAGCACCTCGCCCGCACGGAACTCGCGCTGGACGCAGCGGTCGGCGAGCGCGGTCAGGACGGCCACGTCGTCGAAGCCGCGCAGCAGGGCGAGTTCGCCGAGCTCACGGGGGATCACCTGCACGCGGGCGCCGTCCTGGACGAAATCGATGCGCCCGTCCCCGACGGTGTAGGTCAGCCGCCGGTTCACCCGGTAGGTGCCGCCCTTGGTCTCCACCCAGGGGAGCATCCGCAGCAGCCAGCGGGAGGTGATCTCCTGCATCTGCGGAGCGGACTTGGTGGTGGTGGCAAGGTTGCGCGCAGCCGCCGTGCCCAGGCTGCTCTGCCCGGTCGGCTCCGACTGCGCGTGCTGGCTGGTGTCCACCGTCATCGGGCGGGCTCTCCTTCATAGGAACGGTGCCCGGCACGCATCCGTGTTCTCTGCGGCCGGGGACGAACAGGCGGATGCCCGTGCAATTCGCGCATACCGCGCGATCCGCTCGTCTCCAGGAGGAAGTTAGCCGTCGGCAGCGCCGATCGGCCCCGCAATCCCACGGCTATAGCCCGATGCAGTGATCTTTTCGGGCCCGGTGTTTGCATCACGCTTCAAGCGGCTAGGCGGTCGCGCCCGGAAGTCCTTCGGGGGTTGATCAGGCTGCCGGTCCGGCGGAGGATTCCTGCCGGTCGAGTGTGCGCCGGTCGAGCCGGGCCGGTGGATCGTCCAGGTCGGAGGCGGTGAACCTCCACCGGAACGGCTGGGCCATGGCGTTGCAGCGGTCTTCGAAGGCCTGGAGCCGGCCCCTGGCCTGGGCGAGGTCGGTGAAGTCGTCGGGCTGGACGACCTTGCGCTGCACGACGGAGAAGAAGATCTCCACCGGGTTCGACCAGGACGCGTGCACCGGGGTGTGGACCGGCACCGCGTTCGGGAACGCGGCGGCCGGCCGGACGGCGGCCGTCCTGCCGCGGTGGGAGGAGCCGTTGTCCACGACCCGAAACACGCGCTTGGCACCGGCGTACGGCTCCTGGCTCATGACCCGGGCGGCCGGAGTCATGAACGGGTCGATACCGGTGAGCAGTTCGCAGCGGCCGAAGACCCGGGCGTGGTGGACGTCGTGGGCGGCCAGGTGGGCCAGGGCTTTGACCTGCGGTCCGAAGCGCGGTGAAGGAGGCGGGTCGGCCCGGGCGCTTGCGGTCGGCAAGCCGGGCAGGCCCTGTTCGGCGGACCGGACCCGCCGGCTCCGCACGGTGTCCACGTGGACCGCGGTCTCACGGGCGATGCGCGCGTCGGCTCGCCCGTGTGCCGTCGACAGCACGATGCGTGCGCCTGTCCGGGATCGCCGTCCGCCGAGCCGGGGCATCCGGGTGGCATCGCTGGTGCAGGTCCCCGGGTGGCCCCGGCCGGGGCCGGCAGCGCAGGTGCCGCTCCTACCGGAAGGCGGCGATGTGACGCTGGACCCAGTCGGCGAAGGTGCGGGGCTCGCGGCCGAGGACCCGCTCGACGTCGGGGCTGATCCGCTGCTCGGCGGGGTTGGGCTCGCCGATGGCATCGAGGGTGGTCGCGACCACGGGCTCGGGCATGAACCGCACCATGTGCGCGTGCGCCTCGTCGCGGGTCTGCTCGACGAACCGGATGGGCTCGCCGAGCGCGTCGCCGATCGCCTCGGCCCGTTGCCGGGGTGTGCTGAGGGCGGGCCCGGTCAACTCGTAGAACTGCCCGGCGTGTCCGTCCTCGCGCAAGGCCGTGGCCGCGACCTCGGCAATGTCGGCCGGGTCGACGGTCGGCAGGCCGACGTCACCGAACGGCGCGGCGACCGTCCGCTGCGCGCGGACCGACTCGGCCCACGCGTACGCGTTGGAGTTGAAGCCACCGGGCCGCAGGATCGTCCAGTCCATGCCCGACTGCCGGACGCCGTCCTCGATGGACCGCATCATGCCTCCGTGGGAGGACGACTGCGGTCGGGTGGCGACTCCTATGGAGGACAGCAGCACGATACGTCCGACTCCGCCGGCTTTCGCGACGTCGACGATGTCCCGGGGGTTCAACAGAGCGGCACTGCCGCCGCCGTCATGCAGGAACAGGGCGTCAGCGCCGTCGAGGACGGGCCGAAGGCTCTCCGGGACGGTCAGGTCAGCCTGCCGGTGCCGGACGCCCTTCGGCACGACTGCGTCCGAGACGCTTCGGGATACCGCCGTCACCTGCTCACCGGCCGCCGCGAGTGCCTCCACGAGCGGTCGGCCGACGTTGCCGGTCGCTCCCATCACTACGATCATGAACAACTCCCGTGCCGTTTCACTGTGTTCTTCACGCCTGAGCGGGCGAGAACATCGCAGGCCAGGGGGCCTCGTCGCGACCCGGCGAGGCTAACACCGCCGGTATAGTAGGTACCTACAGGAAAGTGACTATGCATCAGGGAGCAACGTGGCCGACCATGCGACCTGGACGGCACTCGCGCCGACCGACGCCGAACACGCCTGTCCGATCGGCCCGGTCGTGGACATCGTGTTCAGCCGGTGGACCACGCCGATCCTGTGGACCCTCAACATGCACGGCCGGCAACGGTTCGTAGAGCTGCAACGACGGGTCGCCACCATCACACCGAAGGTGCTGACCCAGCGGCTGCGGCAACTCGAACGCGACGGCATGGTCTTGCGCACCTACCACCCGGAGGTCCCACCGCGGGTCGAGTACGAGATCAGCGAACTCGGCCGCAGCCTCGCGCCGTTGTTCGCCCATCTCGCCGAATGGGCCGCCACCAACCTGGATGAGGTCGAGCGGGCCCGGGACGTCTACGACACCGATTCGGCGCGGTAGTCGACTGCCCCGCCCGGCTCCACCGCGCCGCCCCTCGACACCTGACCACACACATGCCCACGACCGGCTCCGGATCCGACCCCCCGCAGGGCTTCCGGAGCCGACCACCAAGGCTCCGTCCTGCGTCGCCCGGGTTTCCCGCGAGCGGCCGTCACGGCCCGGACGGCCGCCCCGACGGAAGCCGGGGGGCGGCCAAGGCGTCGAACCGTCAAGCCAGCTTCGCGAGCTCCGCGTTGGCGCGCTCGGTGACCAGGGCGAGGACGCGGCCGGCGGCGGCGAGGTCGTCGGCGGGCATCCCGCCCCAGATGCGGGCGGAGACGGGGGCGGACTCCGCGGCGGCGGCGGCGAGCAGTTCGCGCCCCGCGTCCGTGGGGCGGAGGTGCCCGCCGTCCGCGACGAGCAGCTGCCGGGCCAGCAGTTCGTCGAACGTGGCGCGGATGTCGGCCGGATCGGCCTTGAGGGAGCCCTGGACCTGGGAGACCAGATCGTCCGGCGTCTGCGGAGCATCGGCGGTGACGACCGCGCGCAGGGCGATCTGCTGCTGGAACGTGATGCCGTGCCGGGCCAGGACGCGCTCCAGGACGCCGCGGGCGGCGTAGTGGGCCAGGCCGAGGGCCCGGGCGTCGGCGGCAGGTGCGGTGGTGGTGGTGGTGGTCATGGTGTTGCCCCCTGAGTGTTCTCGTCGATCGGTACGGATGGAGCGAGAGGTACGTCGAGCAGAGCCGTCAGCTCGTCGGTGAACGCGCGTGCCCGCGGGGCGCCGAGGCCGCCGAGGGGCTCCAGCAGTTGCTGGAGCAGTTCCTGGACCACCACGAGGGCCTGCCGCGTGACGGCCTGCCCCTGCTCCGTGAGGGCAAGCTGCACGGCGCGCGGATCGCGGGGGTCGCGGGTGCGCTCGATCAGGCCGGCCGACTCCAGTGCGCGTGCCAGCTTCGAGACGTACAGCGCCTCCAGGCCGGTGTGGTCGGCGAGCCGGCGCTGGCTGGGCCGCTCGCCGTCGCGCTGCATCCCGTACAACGACGCGACCAGCGAGTACTGCGCGTGGGTGAGGCCCAGCGGGGCCACCGCGCGATCGACCGCGACGCGCCACTTGTTGGCGAGCCGCCACACCAGGAAGCCGGGCGTGGGGCCCGGGGAACCTTTGCTCATGCTCGAAAGAGTACATGGATATTATGTCCATGGCTACTATTTCGGCGGCTGCGCCGGCGCATCCTGCGGGGCCGGAAGCGTCCGTCCGAGGCGTGCGAGCGGGGACAGGGCCATCACCACCGGGGACAGCATCATGCCTGCCGCCGTCGCCAGGAGACCGGTGCGCAGCCCCCACTCCTCGGCGAGGAATCCGCCCAGCAGGGAGCCGATCGGGGACAGTCCCATGCCGACCCACGTGATCGTCGCGGCCGCGCGGCCGTGCATGCCGTCCGGAGTGACCGCCTGCCGGACGGCCATGACCGCCACGTTCACCAACTGACCGCCGGCCCCGAACACGAAGTTGACCGCCAGGAGCGCGGGAACGGTCACCGCGGCGGAGCCGTGCAGCGCGGGTACGCACAGGAACGCGCCGTCGCCGAGTGCCGCCGCGGCCACGAGCACCGGGCCGTAGCCGAACCGGTTCGGCAGGCGGGCGGCAAGCACGGAGCCCAGGAGCGCGCCCGGCCCCGTCGCCGCGAGCACCAGGCCGACGGCGGTGCCGGACAGGTGGAGCTCCCGCGGCAGGAAGACCAGCCAGACGGTCGTCACGGCCGCGAACGAGAACTGGAAGGCGGCCGAGGCCAGGCACACGGCCCGCAGGGCGGCATCGCCGGCGACGAGACGCAGACCCTCATGGATGCGTCGCCAGATCCGGGCGGGACGTTCCGGCCGGCCCGGAACCGACTCGACCCGGCGGATCCGACGGATCGACAGGAACGACAGGGCGAAGAACAGTGCGCCGGAGGCTGCAGCGATCGGCGCCGACAGCAGGGACACCAACGCACCGCCGAGGGCGGGACCGGCCACCTGGGCGGCGGACCGGCTGCCTTCGAGCGCGCTGGTGCCCTGCACCAGCCGATCGCGTTGCACCAGCCGCACGAGAGAGGCCTGGTAGGCGACGTCGAAGAACACGGAAAGGGCCCCGGTGGCGAAGGCGATCACGAACAGCGCGGGCAGGCCGAGGAGTCCGAGGAGGCCGGCCACGGCGGCGGCGCCCAGGGCCACGGCCCGGCCGATGTCGGACAGCACCATCACGGTGCACGTGCGCCACCTGTCCACCCATGCGCCGACGAGGAGCGAGAGCAGCAGGACCGGCGCCTGGCCCACGGCGCGCAGGACGCCCAGCTGGGTGGCACTGGCACCGAGCGTCAGGACGGCGAAGAGCGGAAGAACGACCAGACCCGCGTGTTCCCCGAGCTGGGAGGCGGACTGCCCCGCCCAGAGTCTGCGGAAGTCGCTGTCCCGCCACAGGCCTGACGGAGTGCGCCGCCCGGAATCGGACACGGCGGAGGAGGTGGACGGCACGGGGATCCCTCGGGTTGCCGACAACGAGGCCCGCCACCGGGCGCACGACGGGTGCGCCGACGGTTCGGGCAGGAGAGGGCTCGCTGTGCCGCAGCATCAAGGGCAGCACGCGATGACAGGCCGATCGGCCTACGACGTCAACGCGCGCTCGGGCGACCGGCCATGTCTGCAACTCCTCGTG
This sequence comes from Kitasatospora sp. NE20-6, assembly GCF_045862635.1. Lineage (NCBI taxonomy): Bacteria > Bacillati > Actinomycetota > Actinomycetes > Kitasatosporales > Streptomycetaceae > Kitasatospora > Kitasatospora sp. NE20-6. Next base: position 34,812 of record NZ_BPRL01000062.1, on the reverse strand, counting down.
GATCAACTCGGCGTACCCGGACACTAGCGCTCGGTGGCGCCACGCGAAAGGCGATTTCCCGGCAGCGCCACCCGCCGTGCCCGTCGGGGAGCAGCAGGCCGGCGGTGGCGTGGCGCTGCAGTGCGGCGATGTCCGCGAAGAGAAACATCAACTCCCATCGTCGTTAAAGTTTCCGCGAAACTTTCTCTTGACACGGGATTGGATGCATGCCAGCGTCGAAGCGCTTCACCAGTGGCGTCGAGGGGCTGCGGCGACCGCCGCCGGAGCACGGACACGGGGCGCGGGGCAACCGTGCTCCGGCTGCCGCCCCGGGTACGCGGGCCTCCCCGCCCCGAACCGTCACCACGCCCACCACGGCGCCACCGGCGCCATCGGTGCCGCAACCGGCCACCGACTCGTGCGCACGGCGCATCCGGGTCGTTCCCGACCGAACCATCCTGCCGAAAGGACCTGCAGAGGTGTCCGACGAGTACGCACCGGCGCCCGCCGCCAACCCGGTGATCCCGGGGTTCCACCCGGACCCCAGCATCTGCCGCGTCGGCGAGGACTACTACCTCGCCTGCTCCAGCTTCGAGTACTTCCCGGGCATCCCCGTGTTCCACAGCCGGGACCTGGTGAACTGGACGCAGATCGGCAACGCCCTGGACCGGCCCGGTCAGCTCCGCCTGCCCCGGGACACCCCCTCCTCCGGCGGCCTGTACGCGCCCACCCTGCGCCACCACGACGGGCGGTTCTGGCTGATCGTCACCAACGTCGCCCCGGGCGAGGGCAATCTGGTCGTCAGCGCGACGGACCCCGCCGGCCCGTGGTCCGACCCGGTCTTCCTCCCCGGTGTCCCCGGGATCGATCCCGACCTGGCCTGGGACGAGGACGGCACCTGCTGGTGCACCGTCGCCGGGGTCGCACAGGTCCGCATCGACCCCCGCACGGGCGAGACCTTCGGCGAGCCGCGGCCGGTGTGGTCCGGCACCCCGGGCGCCGCCGCCCCGGAGGCCCCGCACCTGTACCGCATCGGTGACCACTGGTACCTGCTGATCGCCGAAGGCGGCACCGAACGCGGCCACGGCGTCTCCGTCGCCCGCGCCTCCGCGCCCGACGGCCCCTTCGAACCCTGCCCGGCCAACCCGATCCTGACCCACCGCAGCACCAGCGGGCCCATCCAGAACACCGGCCACGCCGACCTCGTCCAGGCCGTGGACGGCTCCTGGTGGATGGTGCTGCTCGGTGTCCGCCCGCAGGGCGGCACCCCCGGCTGGCACGTCCTGGGCAGGGAGACCTTCCTGGCCCCCGTCTCCTGGGCCGACGGCTGGCCCGTCGTCGGCGAGGTCGGTCCCGAACTCCCCGCCATGCCATGGCCGCTGGTGCCGACACCTCCGTCCGCCGGGCGCGACGACTTCGACTCCGCCGAGCTGCGGCACTCCTGGATCTCCCTGCTCGACCGCCCCGCCGAGCACTACAGCACCGGGGAACGCCCCGGCTGGCTCACCCTGCGCGCCCGCGGCACGTCCCTGGACGAATCCGATGCCGTCCTGCTGGGACGGCGCCAGCAGCACCTCGCCTTCCGGGCACGCACCCTGATCGACCCCGCCGAGGGCAGCGGCGGCCTCGCCGTCCGCCTCGACGACCGGCACCACTACGCCGTCGAGGCCGGGCCCGACGGCACGGCCCGGGTGATCGCCCGCATCGGATCGCTGCGCACCGTGGCAGCGGAACTCGCACTGCCCGAGGGGCCCGTCGTCCTCACCGTGCGCACCGGCAGGGCCCCCGAACCCCATGACGCGCGCACCGGCCCCGACAGCCTGGTCTTCGGTGTCGAGTCGTCCGACGGGACGGCGACGGACCTGGCCTCGCTGGACGGCCGCTACCTCTCGACCGAAGTCGCGGGAGGCTTCACCGGCCGGGTCGTCGGCCTGTACGCCGCAGACGGCGCCGTGCACTTCGACTGGTTCGACTACCTCCCCGGTGACCGCTGACGAGGACGGAGGAACGGCATCGGCCCGGTCACGACGGCACTGCGCCGTGGCCGGGCCGACCCCCGCGCCCCGGCCTCCGGACGAGCCCGCCCGGGCGCGAAACACAGGCGTTCCGGACCGAGGCCGAGGAGCGCGTCCGGCTGCCCGCCCGGCCCGCCCGAAGTGCCACAATGATGACGGCAGCACCGAAACATAAAGGCCGGGCAGCCCCGTGAGCCCGGAGGTGACCCTCCAGCTGCGACGAAGGAAGGCGACTGTGGCGGAAAACGGCTCGGACGTGTCGACGGAAGACCCGCAGGACCCGCCCGGCGAACCGCGCGGGCCGGTCACCATCGCGTACATCGCCGAGTCGGCCGGCGTCTCGGTCCCCACCGTCTCGAAGGTGCTCAACGGCCGGCCCGGCGTCTCCGGCGACACCCGCACCCGTGTCGAGGAGGCGATCAACCGGTACGGCTACAAGAAACCCCCCGGCAGTCGCAACAACACCGTGGAGCTGGTCTTCCGCGAGCTGAAGAGCCTGTGGGCGGTGGAGATCATCCGCGGTGTCGAACGAGTGGCCGGCAAGAACCGGGTCGGCATGATGGTCTCGGAGTTCGGCCTCCACGACGCGCCCACCCGCACCGTGGACGACATGGTGGGCCGCCGCCCGAACTGCGTCCTGTCCGTGGCCCAGCTGTCCGACCAGGAGCGTGAACGGCTCAGCGAGAAGGGCATCCCCTTCGTCATCTTCGACCCGACCGACGAGCCGCCCGACGACGTGCCCTTCGTGGGAGCAACCAACTGGCGCGGCGGCCAGTCCGCGACACGGCACCTGATCGGCCTGGGGCACCGCCGCATCGCGATGATCACCGGCCCCCGGGACGTCTCCTGCTTCCGCGCACGGCAGGCCGGCTACACGTCCGCCCTCGACGCCGCAGGTCTCGCCGCCGATCCCCGCCTGATGGTCAATGCGCCGCTCACCAGGGAGGACGGCCGCGAGGCGGCGCGCGTGCTGCTGACGCAGGCGGACCGGCCCACCGCGATCTTCACCTCGAACGACCTGCAGGCGCTCGGCGTCTACCAGGCCGCCCGCGACCTGGGGCTCACCATCCCCGACGACCTGAGCGTCGTGGGATTCGACGACCTGCCGGTCGTCGCCTGGGTGGAACCTCCGCTGACGACCGTTCACCAGCCCCTGACGGAGATGGCCGCGGCAGCCACCGAGCTCGCGCTGTCACTCGGCCGCGGCGAGAAGCCCGCGCAGATCGGCCTGGAGATCGCCACGACACTCACCATCCGCAGCAGCACGGCCGCGCCCCCGGAGGAGCGGAAGAAGATCTGAGCGGGGATCCGTCCGGGGACGCCTCCCGGTCCGGCGGTCGGACGACGACGCACCGGAGACCGGTGGCACGGGCTGCCTGCCCTGCGGGTCAGGCAGCGGCCCGGCCCGGGCCGACCGGGGCCGACCTGGCCCGGGGCGGCGGCCAGTCGCCCCCCGGTGAGGCCGCTGCAGTCACGGGAGTTTTCGAAAACTCAAGGACCCGCCGTCGCGCACGACAGCCCGCGACGGGCGGTCGATCGCCGGGAAATCGGTGGGGCATTGACCAAGCCCCCGGGTTTGCGTCGGCCACCAAGCGCCTGACCTGTGACTTTTCAGGCAGGGGCCAGCCCGGGGGCAACCGATACTTTCACCGTTCCGGTCGAAACTGTTGACAGCCCGTCAAGCCCGGGCCAACACTGTCGCCGTCGACAAGTCCGCACGGTCGGCCCTGGTGCCAGCCAACCGGCAGGGCACGTGTCCGCCATGAATTGTTAGCGCTAACAGAGAGTGCCGGCAGCCAGGCCGATCCCCCCGTCGGCCCGACCCCACAAGGGCGTGAGCGACCGACAGCACAGCTCCCGGGCGGGACCAGGCACCACGCCCGGGACGCACACCACCCGCCCTGTCCGGCCGGAACGACCCGCCCGGGCACACGCCCGCACAACCGTCAGGACGAGACTCCGGGCCTGGCCGGTGCGCAGGCAACCCCCCACAGAAGGAGAACGATTCGTCATGCCACGGCTCAACAGGAAGCGCCGTCTCCGCACGGTCGTGACGGCGGCCGCATGCACGGTCGTCAGCTCGGTCACGGTCGTCACCGCAAGCCCCGCGGCCCATGCCGCCGGGGCGAACACGCTGGGAGCCCAAGCCGCCCAGTCCGGCCGGTACTTCGGTACCGCGGTGGCGGCCGGCAAGCTCGGCGACTCCACGTACTCCACCATCCTCGACCGGGAGTTCGACATGATCACCCCGGAGAACGAGATGAAGTGGGACACCATCGAGCCCTCCCGCGGGTCGTTCAACTTCGCCCCCGCCGACTCGATCGTCAGCCACGCGACCGCCCACGGCCAGCGCATGCGCGGCCACACCCTGGTCTGGCACTCCCAACTGCCCGGCTGGGCCGGTTCCATCACCGACGCCAACACCCTGCGCAGCGTGATGAACAACCACATCACCCAGGAGATGGCGCACTACAAGGGCAGGATCTACGCCTGGGACGTGGTCAACGAGGCGTTCGCCGACGGCGGCAGCGGCCAGCACCGCAGCTCGGTGTTCCAGAACGTGCTGGGCAACGGCTTCATCGAGGAGGCGTTCCGCACCGCCCGCGCGGTCGACCCCGCCGCCAAGCTCTGCTACAACGACTACAACATCGAGAACTGGACCGACGCCAAGACCCAGGGCGTCTACAGCATGGTCAGGGACTTCAAGTCCCGCGGCGTACCCATCGACTGCGTCGGCTTCCAGAGCCACTTCGGCACCGGTGGGCAGCCGGCCAACTTCCCGACCACCCTGTCGAGCTTCGCCGCCCTCGGTGTCGACGTGCAGATCACCGAACTCGACATCGCCCAGGCCTCCTCGACCGCCTATACCAACACCGTCAAAAGCTGCATGAACGTCGCCCGGTGCACCGGCATCACGGTGTGGGGCATCCGCGACAGCGACTCGTGGCGCACCGGTGAGAACCCGCTGCTGTTCGACAACGGCGGCAACAAGAAGGCCGCCTACAGCGCGGCACTCACCGCCCTGGGCGGCAGCAGCGGCACACCGGGCGGGGACATCACCTCCGGAACCGTCTACACGCTCTCCGACGTGGCCGCCGGGCGCGTTCTCGACGAGCCCGCGGGACAGAACGGCAACGGCACCCCGCTGCAGGTGTGGGACGCCGGCGGTGCCTCCAACCAGCAGTGGCGGGCCGACCGGAACAGCGACGGCTCCTACACGCTGACCAACATCGCCAGCGGCCGGGCCCTCGACGAGCCGGGCAACCAGACGGGCAACGGGACGAGGCTGCAGGTCTGGGACTCCAACGGCGGTGCCAACCAGCACTGGCGCGCCGGCCGGAACAGCGACGGCTCCTACACGCTGGTCAACGTCGCCAGCGGCCGGGCACTGGAGACGCCCGGCGGCCAGACCGCCAACGGCACTCCCGTCCAGATCTGGGACTCCAACGGCGGCGCCAACCAGCACTGGAACTTCAGGTGAGCTGAGCCGCGCGCCACCGCCGGATCCCTTCGTCCCACCGGGAAGACCGCCTCGCATCACCGGGCGGCCGTGACCCGGGGAAACGGCGGGGCTCCTGCGCCGGCCGACGAGCGACCCTGGGTGCGCGTGCTCACGGCGACATGCGCATGTTAACGATCACAAAGCCGTGTGACAGCTCCATCCACTCACAGAGGAGATCCCATGCCCAGACGAAGTTCCAGCCGCAGGCAGCTGTCCGTGGTGCTCACCGCCATGGTCGCGGCCGTGGTGGCGCTGGCGGCGATGCTCGTCGCCGGTCCGGCCCAAGCGGCCACCAGCGGCGCCCTGCGCGGTGTCGCTTCCGGCCGGTGTCTCGACGTGTCGAACGCCAGTCAGAGCGACGGCGCGCTGCTGCAGATCTACGACTGCTCGGGCGGGACCAACCAGTTGTGGACCTCGACGTCCGGCAGCCAGTTGACCGTGTACGGCAACAAGTGCCTGGATGTTCCGGGCCACGCCACCACGGCCGGTACCCGGGTGCAGATCTGGGCCTGCAGCGGCGCCGCGAACCAGCAGTGGCGGGTGAACTCCGACGGCACGATCGTCGGCGTGGAGTCCGGGCTGTGCCTGGACGTCACGAACTCCGGCACGGCCAACGGCTCGGCGGTGGAGATCTGGACGTGCAACGGCGGCAGCAACCAGAAGTGGACCGGCCTGTCCGGGACGTCGACCCCGACCACGCCCGCGCCGACGGGCGGCACGTGTGCCCTTCCGTCGGCGTACCGGTGGACCTCGACGGGCGCGCTGGCGCAGCCGGCGAACGGGTGGGCCGCGGTGAAGGACTTCACCGACGTGGTGTACAACGGCAAGCACGTGGTCTACGCGTCGAACGTGTCGGGATCCTCGTACGGCTCGATGATGTTCAGCCCCTTCACGAACTGGTCGGACATGGCGTCGGCCGGCCAGAACGGGATGAGCCAGTCCGCGGTGGCGCCCACGCTGTTCTACTTCGCGCCCAAGAACATCTGGGTGCTGGCGTACCAGTGGGGTGCGTGGCCCTTCATCTACCGCACGTCGAGCGACCCCACCAACCCCAACGGCTGGTCCTCGCCGCAGCCGCTGTTCACCGGCAGCATCTCCGGCTCCGGCACCGGACCGATCGACCAGACCCTGATCGCCGACGGCCAGAACATGTACCTGTTCTTCGCCGGTGACAACGGCAAGATCTACCGGGCGAGCATGCCGATCGGAAACTTCCCCGGCAGCTTCGGCTCGTCGTACACGACGGTCATGAGCGACTCGACGAACAACCTCTTCGAGGCGCCGCAGGTCTACAAGGTTCAGGGCCAGAACCAGTACCTCATGATCGTCGAGGCGGTGGGTGCGAACGGGCGCTACTTCCGCTCGTTCACGGCCTCCGGCCTGAACGGTTCGTGGACCCCGCAGGCCGGCAGCGAAAGCAGCCCCTTCGCGGGCAAGGCCAACAGCGGTGCCACCTGGACCAACGACATCAGCCACGGTGACCTGGTCCGCAACAACCCCGACCAGACCATGACCATCGACCCCTGCAACCTGCAGCTCCTCTACCAGGGCAAGTCCCCCACCGCGAGCGGCCCCTACGACCAGCTGCCGTGGCGTCCGGGTGTCCTGACCCTGCAGCGCTGACCCTGCCCGGTCCGCGGTGATCGCGACCGGTTGCGGTCCGCCGACGCGTGGACGAGCGGTTCACGGCGCGGGCGGCTCCGCCTGCCGACCGGTGCGCACCCCCTAGACGAGCCCCAGCCGTACGCCGGCTGGGGCTCGTCCCTCTGTTCTTCCGCGGACTTCCGTCGTGGGGTACGGACCGAACCGCACCGGGCACCGGATTCGGCGAGCGCGGCGCTCCTGCGCAGGTGGACCGGTACGAGCGACGGCGGGATGCACCGCGCCCCGTCCCGGCCGTCCCCGAACGCGCGGCATCGTCGGCGTGCGGGTGGGCCGCCCGCGCGGGGGTGGGCGACGCGAAGCCGTCCTCCTCCGGCCCCGGAGCAGCGGTGGACCGTTCAGGAGCGGAGACGTCGATGACCACCGCGCATGCACCTCTTGTCCCTGCCGGCCTGTTCGCCGATCGGCACCGCGTCCAGGGGTGTCCGGGCAGCGGTGGCGCGGCCGAGGTCGTGCGTGCCGTCGACCGGCGCGGTGGGGCCGGTGGGAGGCGACGCGGAGGCTTGCGAACCTGCCCGACGGTCGACACCGTGCGCCTGCCCTGAGTACGCACCTCCCGTGGCAGCGCGATCGAACGTCCACGCGCGCACATCGCGCCGCTGCCACCGAGCCGGATCATTCCTTCGGACGTTCTGGGACTTGCCGCTCTGCGCGAGGGACGACGCAGGTCAGAGTCCCGTCCCGAGGCAACGTTCCGGCGGCGGACGAGTCGGCCTGTACGCCGGGTACAGGCCGACTCCTGAACCGCCCGACGGACCGCCGGAGGGAGTCTGGCCGGCCCGTACGGCTTCCCGTACACCCGCCGTACGGTCATGCGACTGTGCGGGAGCGGCTGCCGATGCTGGACAGGGTGTAGATCGCGAGGGAGGAGCTGACACCGACGGCCCAGCCGTAGTCGGCCAGCGGCTTGAGGAGGGGGATGAGGCCGTCGGCGGGGAACGGGCCGCCGTAGGAGCCGCCGACGACGAGGAGGCCCCGACGACGCCGAGCCAGGTGAAGATGTAGACGTGCGGGTCGGAGATCAGCTTCCACGGCATGATGACGACGCCGACCACACCGGTGATGAACGCGCCGGTGCGGAAGGTGACCCGCTTCGGCAGCAGGTTGGCGAGGTCGTACGCGGGTGAGACGGCGTTGGAGGATTAACGTGAGCACCTTACGATAGCTTCGTACGATCACCAACCGGAGGACCTGGGTGCCCAACAAACTCCTCGCCGCACTGTCCGTACTTCGTGGACGCAAACTGCGGGCCATCATCTACATCCGTGTCAGCACGGCGCGCGAGGAAATGGCCAGCCCCGAAGAGCAACTCTTCTCCTGCGCAACATACGCCAAAGAGAACGGCATCGAGATCGCCGGGAAGCCGGTTGAGGACCTCGACCTCTCCGGAAAGACGTTCGCCAAGCGTCAGATCGCCTCGATTATCGAGCGCGTCCGCAACGGCGAAGCCGACATCGTCCTGGTGTGGAAATGGTCACGTTTCGGCCGCAACAACGCCGAGAGCCAGATAAACCTCCGCGCCCTCCAGGAGGCCGGCGGCGAGCTGATCGCCTCCACCGAGGACATCGACACCAGCACATACCACGGCAAGTTCAGCCGTGACCAGATGCTCCTCGTCGCCGAGCTCCAGGCCGGCATCATCGGCTCGACGTGGAAGGACACGGCCGCCCGTCGGCGCCGCAACCAACTCCCCCACACCGGGGCTCCGCGCTTCGGCTACATGCGCTGCAAGGAGTGCCGGCGCAGCGAGGAGAACAGCCGGAACTACGTCTCCTGCAATACGTGCAAGGGTGTGCTCCAGATCGACCCCAAGGTGGGCCCAGCGCTCAAGGAGGCGTACGAGCGCTACGTATGGAAGGGCGAGTCGATACGTTCCATCGCCCTGGACATGCAGAAGCGAGGCATCCGGTCGATCCGAGGCAAGATCATGCCCCCGGCTTCCTGGCTCACCGCGATGGACTCGGGGTTCGCCGCCGGACTTCTGCGGGGACGAAGCATCACCGATAAGAAGTACTACTCGAACAACAAGCCCGAGTCTTACGACATCTGGACCCAGGGAAAACATGAGGCGATCATCGACCTCACTCTGTGGGAAGCGTACAAGGACAAGCGCGCCAACCGTGCTGGCCCGACCTTCAACCGTCAGCCGAAGCACGCGTTCTCGGGGCTGGCCATCTGCATGCGCATCGACAAGAGCGGGCAGACCTGCCGCCGGAAGATGAGTCGCACGGTCATGGGCCAGTACAGAACCGAGGTGTTTCGCTGCACAGGCACAAATGCGGGTGTCTGCGCAGGTGTGTCGATCACGCTGGCCAAGCTCGACGAAATCGCCCTGGGATGGCTACTTGAGCGGGCCACCGACGAGGACGCCGGCATGCTGGCGATGAAGCGCGCAGCAAAGGTGGCCGCAGTGAACGCCGACATCCCGAACGTCGAGTCCCAGATCACGGAGAAGGAGGAGGAGCGCAAGAGGCTCACCGACTTCGCCTTGAAGGGGTTGGTGAGCGAGGAGGACTTCCGAGACCGGAAGGAGGAACTGGAGGCTGGCCTCGACTACCTCAAGGCGCGGCTGCTGGTACTGAACAGCATGGTGTCCGCGCACAGGATGCCGACGGCCAAGGACTACTCGAGGCTCGCCGACCTGTGGCAGCGGATGCTTCCCCTGGAGAAGCGTGCAGCCTTGATGCAGCTTGTGCAGCGCATCGAGGTCATTCCCACTCCCGGGAAGGCCCCGAATACGGCGCGGGTGGTGTCCCTGGAGGAGGCGGTGCTGGAAGAGGCTGCGGCGAATGAGCGCAGGGAGCGGTAGGCAACCGAACAGGCTCAGGCGGCTTCAGAGATGTCCGTGGCCGAGGCTCCTGCCTCAGCCTGCTGATCCTCTGCCCAGATGAGGTAGGCCGCCCGGCCGATGACGTCCCAGAAGGGGGGCTTGACCCAAGGCCGGGTAGTTAACGGATTTCCGCTGGCGGCAAGGGGTCTGGTGGCCGCTCCGTGGCGGCGTAAAGGCCCGGGCCGATCTTGTGGATGAGACCGTTGGTGGCCCATCGGTCGAGCTGCCTGTACATGGTCTCCAGGGTGACGTCGCCGAAGCGGGCCGCGCTATGGGCGGTCGGGCTCCTCCTGGAGCAGGTCGAGGGTACGGTGCCGGCGTCGCCGAAATCTTGGCCTGGCCCGATCGTCACTGCCGGAAGGTGGGGCGCCCTCGCCCATCGAATTCACCCCCGCCTCTGCTGGCGAAGGCGCCAGCTACTGGATGACCTCCGATGCCGCAGCCCTCTTCGCTGCCTCAGCAGCAGCTGCCTGCACCACAGGTCAGCCACCTAATACTCCAGCTGTAGATCGTGATCTTCATGTGTGGGCGGCTTGCTGCCTGGTCCTCGCCGAGAACCGCCGGAGATGGACACGGTCGAGCGCGCCAGCCAGAGGAGAGCGGGTTTGGCGCAGTCGCAGCCCGATCTCACCCCTCTCGTTCCGGCGGGCGTACGGGCCGGTCAGCATTCCGTGGCGTCCGTAAGATCGTCGATGCCGGTGACCTTCGTTCCGTTGAACTCCACCAGCACGCCGAGTTCGGTCAGGCCGGAGGCGTCGCAGTCGGCGAAGCGGAGTGTCCAGCACCGGCCGCTGCCGAAGGTCACCTCCGGGCCGCCCAGGGCCGTGTCGGCGGGCAATGCAAGCTTGTCCACGGCGGTGTCGCGCGCCAGCCTGCCGAGCTCGGCCCAGTGTCGCAGGGTTCGGGCAACAAAGTAGAAGTCGGGCGGCAACTCACCCGAGGCCACCATCAAACTGACGGTCAGCGATTCGTCAGCATCGGTCGGCCGATAGTCGCTGATCGTCCAACAACGGTACTGCTCTGGAGCTGGCACCTCGACGAACCTGCCCACCTTGGGGACGACGAGTTCCGCGGGCATCTCGGCAAGCATCTGGCCGAGCCGACAGGTCACTTCGCTTTCTGCCCAGCTCTTCACCATGCGTTCCGGGGTTGTGTGGTAGAGCTCGGCGAGCGCGAGGAGTCCGCGCCAGGTGGCGTCGTCCAGGTTGATCCGCAGGTCGGGTCGGCTCATCACTCCATCGTGGCAGAGCGTTGCCGTCCGCGTCTTCGCGCTCCGTTGGCATCCGTCACCGGATCTGAACGAAGACCTCCAACCGTGGTCCGCTGGTTGGGCCGGTGCGGAGATGGGTGCGGCCACCGTTGATCATCGTGAGTTGTGTGGACTTACGAAGAGACGGTGGCCACAGGTCACAGCATAGATCCCGCGCGTTGGCGGGAGGCGTTCGAGGGCCTGATGGGGCGGATCGCGGGCCGGTTCAAGCGGGTTGAGTCCCGGCGCCGGGCCGGGCGGCTGGTGCTCGGGCTGCTGTCGGACCTGCCGCGCAAAAACTGCTGGTCGATCGCGGAGTGGGCCGGGGAGGCCAGCCCGCACGGCATGCAGCACCTGCTGTGCCGGGCCGTCTGGGATGCCGACGCTGTCCGTGATGACGTGCGCGAATACGTGGTCGAACACCTCCGCGACGAGGCCGCGGTGCTGGTCGTCGACGAAACCGGTGACGTGAAGAAGGGCACCCACACCGTCGGTGTCCAGCGCCAGTACACGGGCACGGCCGGAAGGATCGAGAACTCCCAGGTCGTGGTCTACCTCGTCTACGCCGCGAAGCGGGGACACGCAGCGGTCGACCGGGAGCTGTACATCCCGCGCTCCTGGACCTGCGACCCGGACCGCTGCCGGGCAGCAGGGCTCGGTGAGGACACCGCCTTCGCGACCAAGCCGGAACTGGCCCGCACGATGATCGAACGGTTCCTGGATGCCGGACACCACGTCGGCTGGGTCACCGGGGACGAGGTCTACGGCGGCAACCCGAAGCTGCGGACCGCTCTGGAAGAACGCGGCGTCGGCTACGTTCTCGCGGTGGCCTGCCCGGCCGAACTGCCCACCGGCGCAGGCAAGTTCCGCGCCGATGCCCTGGCGCGAAAGGTGCCCAAGCGGGCCTGGCAGAAGCTCTCGGCCGGGCCCGGCGTGAAGGGACAGCGGTTCTACGACTGGGCCGTCATCGACCTTGCCGAAGCAACACCGGGCCACCACCAGCTTCTGATCCGCCGCAACCGCACCAACGGGGAACTCGCCTACTACCGCTGCCACTCCACCACGCCGGCACCCCTGGCCACCCTGGTCAAGGTCGCGGGTTCCAGATGGCGGGTGGAGGAAACGTTCCAAAGTGAGAAGGGGCTCGCCGGACTCGATGAGCACCAGGTCCGCCGCTACCCCTCCTGGGCCCGCTGGGTCACCCTCGCCATGCTGGCCCACGCCTTCCTCGCCATCGTCCGCGCCGACGAACACGCACACCGACCCGCACCGGACGACCTGATCCCCCTGACCTGCAACGAGATCCAGCGCCTGCTCATCACTGTTGCTGTCCACTCCGATCACGGCACGGCCCACCGGCTCGCCTGGTCCACCTGGCGACGTCGCCACCAGGCACGATCACAAGCCAGCCATTATCGCCGACAAGCCGCATCCGAGACATGAAGATCACGATCTACAGCTGGAGTACTAATCCCTACCGACCTTGACCAATTCCTCTACCACGACATTCAGCCGCCCATCCTTCGCGCAGGTTGGCGGCCGAGTTGCGCATGAAAAGCAGAAACCGACTTGCTCTCGTCGCCAGGCCGAATTGCCCTCTGATCCTCGACCCATATTCGGTAGGCCGCTTGGCCTACTATATCCCAGAAGGCTGTCCAGCGTTCTGCCTCTGTGCGGTGGGCGGGCACGGTCAATCCTCCTGATTTTCAGGTAAGAGGGTTTTCGGCATGCCGAAGGCAGAATCGGGCTGACGTCCATTTTGCTACGAGCCTCAGACCTTCATCATCTCGGGCATGATTCCGATGGTCAGCGCAATTTCATCGAGGTCAGGCATCAGTCCATCCAAAGAGGGGCGTTACCCTTACAGGAATCCCTTGACTTCACTCCAGGCATGATCATCAAGCTGCAGGCCGACTCAACCAGGCTCCCCCTCCTCTCGCGGCGGAGCCCCGACGCCCCCTCAAAAGAGAACCTACGCGAGGGGATATCTCCCAGCCAAGCAATCCAGCCGGACAGGAAAACATGAATCGGCGTCAGAAATCTTTTGAGTCTGCCATGTCCCTTTGCCCAGAAGCTCGTTGAGCTCACTGAACCCTTCTCATCCTGAGCGCCAGGCGATCTCGATGGTGTGAACGCGGCGACGGTGCGGCTGATGCGGTTGGTGCTGCAGCGGGCCTTGCGGAAGATTTGCCACTGCTTGAGCCGGGCGAAGGCCCGCTCGCCCGGTGCGCGGTAACGGGCATGGTCCCGGTTGAACTGCCTGTACCTCTCTGGAAGATCACGACCCTTGTACGGCGTCCGGACGGTGCCGTGGGCTCCCTGGTAGCCCTTGTCGGCCAGGACCAGCAGCATCCGGGACAGGCAGGCCTGGACGATGCCGTGGGCGCGGGCCGCGGTGATGTCCGCGGTCCGGCCCGGCAGAGCGCGGGAGAACCACAGCGGAGTACCGTCCGGTGCGGCGATGACCTGCACGTTCATCCCGTGTTGCTTGTGCTTTTGCGAGTAGTACGGCTCGTCGGCCTTCACACGGTCGGTGGCGATCAGGGTGCCGTCGAGGATGACGAACCCCTCCGCGGGCGGCTCACGCAATGCCTCCTGGAGGGTGGGCGCGTGCTCGGCGAGGAGGTCAACGGTCTCGGTGACATAGCGGCCGGCCGTCGCGGTGGAGACACCGAATGCCGCACCGAGTTCGGCGAGCGTGGCGTTCCTGCGCAGGTGGACCAAGACCAGCAGAGCCTGCCGGAAGCAGGAGAGGCGTCGCCATCGTGAGTGCCGTTCACGCCTTCGGGCGTAGATCAACCAGGAGACGTGCTCCACGACCTCGTGGGGGACATCGAGCATGGCAGCATGGGGGACCAACAGGGCTCCCGGGTTGAAGCGTTGGCGAGTGAGATCACCAGTGCAACAGCCGGGAGCCCTGTTGCGTCACGCACCACTTCCTCAATCCTGTCGTCACCCTCGCAGCTCAGGATGAGAAGGGTTCACTGAGCCTCTTTCATCCTGTCCTGGGAGGGTGAAATGGCTGGTCAGCGGGTGGAGTAACGGGACGAGGCTCCTGGTCGTTGCGCTGATGTTCTCTACGCACCGTGCCTCGACCGAGGAGCCTCGCTTGGTCTCGTATCCTGCCTGTGAGGATGGCAGCGCCGTTCTGGGGCGGTCTGGCCCATATCCTGCCTGGCTTGCTCGTGGATGCCCTGAGTGTGATCTGCCGGCTGCGCCCGGGACGGTGTGTGTGCCTCCGGGGCGGGGGTCCGTGTCCGAATAGGGGCTTTGCTCCGGCATCGTCACAGGTCTGACCGCTCTTCCAATCCGGTGGCACTCTGTTCCTACCAGGGGTTGGGGAAGACGCGTCCATGATCGCTCATACAGAGGCGGCCGAGCAGGCCGAGGTCGTCATTGGTGTCGACACGCACAAGGACTGCCACGTGGCCGTGGCTCTCAGTACGCTCGGCGTGGTGCTCGGAACCGGGGCATTCGCGGCAACCGCTGCCGGCTACCGGGAGCTGCTGGACTGGGCCCGCGCGCTCGGCCAGGTGAAACGGGCCGGTGTGGAGGGCACCGGCTCCTACGGAGCCGGCCTGACCCGGGCCCTGCGGGCTGCCGGTGTCGAGGTCATCGAGGTCAACCGCCCGAACCGGGCGATGCGCCGCAGGCGGGGCAAGAGCGATGCGGTGGACGCGGAAGCCGCCGCCCGCTCCGTGCTCAGCGGTGAGGCAGCGGTCGTGCCTAACTGGGCGTTTCGTCCCTGGTTTCGGGGGTCAGGTTCCTCGCCAGGTGGGGGTGGTTTCGCCGGTGAGTCGGCGGGTCATGAGGCCGATCATTGCGACATGGACCATGGCTTCGGAGCGGGCCGGGAGGGCCTCGTAGTCGCGGGCGAGGCGGCGGTGGTTCATGAGCCAGCCGAAAGTCCGTTCGACGACCCAGCGGCGGGGCTGGATGACGAATCCCCTGGTGGCGGGGTCGCGGCGGACGATCTCGACGTCGATGCCCAGGGCGGCGCCGTGTTCGACGACGGCGTTCTTGTAGCCCATGTCGGCCCAGGCCTTGCACACGGTGGGATGCTCGGCGGCGACCCGGGTCAGTAGCTGGCGGCCGGCAGTGCCGTCCTGGACACTCGCGGCGGTGACCAGCACCACCAGCAGCAGGCCCATCGTGTCGGTGACGATGTTGCGTTTCCTGCCGACGATCCTCTTCCCGACATCGGGGCCCTGGGTCGAGGTGGGGACGTTCGTGGAGGTCTTCACGCTCTGGGAGTCGACGATGCAGGCCGACGGCTCCGGATCTCGACCCTCGGCAGTGCGGACCAGGCGCCGCAGCAGGCCGTTGAGCTGATCGAACACCCCCTCCTTCTGCCAGCGGGCGAAGTAGGCGTAGACGGTCTCCCAGGGCGGGTAGTCGTGCGGGAGGTAGCGCCAGGGGATGCCGGTGCGGTCGACGTAGAGGATCGCATCGAGGAGGTCGCGCAGGTCGTGCTCCGGCGGGCGGCCGAAGGCCAGGGCCCGTGCGGTGCGTTCCTGGCGCCAGGCGGTCAGTGTGGGTTCGATCAAGGCCCAGCGGGCGTTGGACAGGTCGCTTGGATACGGTCGACGATCCGTCATGACGACGGCATACTGCGCAATCGTCACCTTGGCCAGAGACCGCGGGATCCGAGGGACAATCGTGCTGCAGCCCGGCCTCCTGGGATGAGACAGGACGAATAGTGCAGTTCCGGCGGACTTTCGTACGCGCGTTGCACTCCTGTCACGGCAGCCCCTGGAGGCATCATGCGTGGGACGTCCAAGCAGCCTGAAAATCAGCGTAAATCGTAGCTTCAGGCGGCGAAACGCCCAGTAACTGGGCGTTTTGCCCTTGCAGGCCCTGGTTTGTAGTGTTTTGCGGTTCGCTCGGTGACGTGTCTGTGGGGACTGGTGAGATCGGGTCGACAGCAGTGTCGCCTGTACATGGAACACCGCCTGAACTGCGAACTTTCTCCTGTCTCATCCCAGGAAGCCGGGCCTGTGTGTACTTGTCCTGCCGTCGCCGCGGCCCCTGGGCAGAACGGCAGTCCCGCAGTATTCCGTCATCATGACGGATCGTCGACCGTATCCGAGTGACCTGTCCGATGCCCGCTGGGCGCTGGTTGAGCCCACCCTGACCGCGTGGCGGCAGGAACGCACCGCACGCGCCCTCGCCTTCGGACGCCCGCCCGAGCACGACCTGCGCGACCTCCTCGATGCGATCCTGTACGTCGACCGCACCGGCATCCCCTGGCGCTACCTCCCGCACGACTACCCGCCCTGGGAGACCGTCTACGCCTACTTCGCCCGTTGGCAGAAGGAGGGCGTGTTCGAGCAGCTCAACAGCCTGCTGCGGCGCCTGGTCCGCACCTACGAGGGACGTAATCCCGAGCCCACGGCCTGCATCGTCGACTCCCAGAGCGTGAAGACCTCCACGAACGTCCCCACCTCGACCCAGGGCCCCGATGTCGGGAAGAGGATCGTCGGCAGGAAACGCAACATCGTCACCGACACGATCGGCCTTCTGCTCGTGGTCCTGGTCACCGCCGCGAGCGTCCAGGACAACGCCGCGGGCCGGCAACTGCTGACCGCCGTCGCCACCGACCATCCCACTGTTCGCAAGGCCTGGGCCGACATGGGCTACAAGAACGCCGTTGTCGAACACGGCGCCGCCCTGGGCATCAATGTCGAAATCGTCCGCCGCGACCCCACGACCAGGGGATTCGTCGTCCAGCCCCGCCGCTGGGTCGTCGAGCGTAGTTTCGGCTGGCTCATGCAACACCGCCGCCTCGCCCGCGACTACGAAGCCCTCCCGGCCCGCTCCGAAGCCATGGTCTACGTCGCGATGATCGGCCTCATGACCCGCCGACTCACCGGTGAAACCACCCCCACCTGGCGCGGAACCTGACCCCCGAAACCGCGGACGAAACGCCCAGTAAGAACGGCGACGGGCCCGTCGAGGCGATCCAGGTTCCGAAGGTTGCCAAGGACTCCGCGGTCAAGGCTCGGGTCCAGGCCGTGAACCAGCTCAGGTCGGTCCTGATCAGCGCGAGCCCCCGGGTGCGGGAACCACTGGAGGCCCTGCCGCTGCCTCGGCTCATCGTCCAGTGTGCTGCAGAGGGCTGGAGTGGACTGGCACCGGCGGAGGAGGCTGTCGTCCACACGCTCGGCAGCCTCGCCCGGCGCATCCAGTTCCTCGATGCGGAGATCAAGGACGTCCTCAACCGGATGACGTCGATGATCCAGGCAACAGCCCCCGAACTGATGCAGGTGCAGGGCATCGGGCCGGACTCGGCCGCTGCCCTGCTCATGGCGGCAGGCGACAATCCTGACCGCCTGCGCGGCGAGGCGTCCTTCGCTGCCCTGTGCGGAACCAGCCCGGTCGAGGCGTCCTCGGGCAAGACCAATCGGCGCAGGCTCAGCCGCGGCGGCAATCGGCAGACCAACGCCGCCCTGTTCCGGGCAGTTCTCTCCCGTCTGCGCTGGGACCCCGCAACCCAGGAGTACATGCGTCGTCGCACCACAGAAGGCCTCTCGAAGCGAGAGATCATCAGATCATCCGCTGCCTGAAACGCTATCTCGCCCGCACCATCTACAAGATCATCCGTGCCAGCCTACCTCTGCCGGCCGCCACTTGAAATCCATAGGGGCATCATGCTCGACGTCCCGTACGAGCTGGTCGAGCACGTCTCGTGGCTGATCTGTACCCGAAGGCGTGAACTGGGATCGCGATGGCGGAAGTTGAGCTGCTTCAGGCAGGCCCTGCCGGTCCTGGCCCACCTGCGCAAGAACGAGACCCTCGCGCAGATCGGAGCGGCCTTCGGTGTGCCGGAGGCGACGGCCTGGAGGTACGTCGACGAGACCATCGAGGTCCTGGCCGCATGGGCGCCGGGTCTGCGTGAGGCCCTGGCAGTCCTGGGCGAGGGCGACTTCGTGATCGTGGACGGCACGCCGATCCCGACCGACCGGATCGCCGCGGACGAGCCGTACCACTCGCAGAAACACCGCAAGCACGGGATGAACGTGCAGGTCATCGCCACACCGGACGGAACTCCGCTGTGGTTCTCCCGAGCCCTGCCAGGGCGCACCCACGACCTGACCGCCGCCCGGGCCCACGGCATCGTCCAGGCCTGCCTGACCCGCGAGATCCTGGTGCTCGCCGACCGGGCCTGCCAAGGTGCCGGCGCGACCGTCCGCACCCCCCACTACCGACACCACGAACTCCCCGACCACTACAAGCAGTACAACCGCGACCATGCCCGCCCTACGCGCCCCGGGCGAACACGCCTTCGCCCAGCTCAAGACATGGAAGATCTTCCGCAAGGCCCGGTGCTCGACCAACCGCATCAGCCGCCTGATCGCCGCCGTCCACACCCTCATGACCTGCGAAAATTCAGGATGAAAGAGGCTCACTGTGATCAGCATTGGGGGCGGGTATCAGTCGGACCTGACAGATGAGCAGTGGGCGATAGTGCCGCACCGGCAGAGTGCGGAGGGACGACAGCGGCACGCTCGGGGCACCGGTCGTCAGGAAGCTGCAATGGTGCCGCACGGCAGGGTCCGGAGCGACCACGTCGAACGTCCAGCTGGTGGACAAGTCGTCGGGGCTGCGATGGTGCCGTACCGGCAGGGTCCGGAGCGACGCCGCAGCGTCGAATTCCTCCAGCCAGTAGTAGAGGCTTCGATGCTGCCGCACCGGCAAGGCGCGGAGGGACGAGGGCGCGGTGATCGAGCAGCCGGTGTTCAACAAGCGGCCATGGTGCCGCATCGAGAGGGTGCGGAGGAAACTCGCCAACGACGGTACCCAGGACCGGGTTTCACTGTGGCCGCGACGGTGCTGCACCACACAGGTGCAGGGGAACGGCCCGCCGCATCTCTGACACGTTGCCGCACCACGCAAGTGCGGAGGAACAGCGCCGCCGTGGCGCGGTCGCGGGCGACCAGGTTGCTGCGATGGTGCCGCACCGGCAGGGTGCAGAGGGACACCATGGAGACTGAGTTCGAGCTGTTCCTGCACGAGCTGCGATGGTGCCGCACCGACAGGATGCGGAGCGACTTGGCGTGGTTCCGGGTGTAGTCCGCAGGTGAGTTACTGCGATGGTGCCGCACCGGAAGGGTGCGAAGCGACTTCGGACGTAGGTGCTGGACAATACTTCCCTGATGATTGCGTGAGTTCACGCATCAGGGAGGCTTCGGTTGGCCGAGTGGCACGTGATGTGGGTACCCGATCCGGACCGTTTGGGCGCTCTCCCGCCGGAGGGCGTCCTGGGGGTCCAGGATCTGCCGGCGGCGGTGGCCCGGATCGGACTCCGGCCCGGTGATCCGGTGTTCGTCCCGCCGGACGGAACGGTGGACCCCGGACTCCTGGAGTTCGTCCTGTCGAGCGGCTTCCAGCGACTGGACCGGGAGGCGAAGCGGAACTACGCGACGGACATCCGGCCGCTGTTGACGTTCCTGTCCTCACGGGGGGTGCCGTTCGGAGATCGGCCCGGCGACCCTGACAATGTCGTATGTTTCCCGGGCTCCTGACCGGGGATCAACGGCGACTGGGGCGGGCTGGGCTAGTCGATGCTGTCCAGTGCATCCATACCTGACGATTGCCCTTGGTCGATCATCTATACCACGCCAGTGACGAGATGGGTGACCTCCTCCCGCACCGTCCAGCGGCGCCTGGAACACGAGGTAGGAAGGTCTTGCTGGCTCGTGGTGGATCTCAGTGACGGACCCCGGGCACTCCTGCCTGCTTGAGCAAGCTGAAGAGTGGGGTGAGGAGGCCTGTTCGGGGCCTCTGATCGGTGGTAAAGATCAGTCGTTGGCCAGCCCTGGACAGGCCGACGAAGAACGTGGATGTTCCTTCAGCCGGGTCGTTCCCGAATGCCCACCATTGATCCTCGCGAATGCCCAGGAAGAACACGGTGTGGTATTCGAGGCCCTTGCTTCGGTGAGCGGTGAGCAGGACGACCGCATCCGCAGACTCGAAATCGTCGAGCGCCCCCTTCCAACTGCTGGCCGTCTGGGACACGGCCGCCAGGCGCGCCTGGAAGGCGCCGGTGAGTGTGTCGAGATCGTCGCCGGGCGTCGTCGCTTTCACATACCGGTGTAGGGCGGCGGGATCGGCGAGGTCGAGCAGTTGATGGAGGGTCTCCGCTGCTGGGGTGGTTGCCGACGGGTGGGACTTGAGCCAGGTGCGCAGCGTAGTTGTCATGGTGGCCAGCTTGTCGCCGATGCGGCGCTGGGCTTCCTCGTCGTCGCCCGCGCCGTATACCCGGCTCATGGTTGCCGCGACCTCTCGCCACACCGGGACCAGGCCCGCGGGCTCGTCGGCCAGGCGCAGCAGCCCGAGGAGCAGGCGGGCGGTCTCGTTCTTCAGCAGGTCCTGCAGGGTCATCTTGCCGACGCGTTCGTCGTCGTTTCGGACCTTGATGCCGTGGGCGGCGAGGTGGGAGCGGAACCGTGGCTCGAAGTCGGCGATCTTCTGGCGGGCGATGAGGGCGAAGTCGACTGGTCGTCGGTCGGAGGAGGCGATGTCGTTGGCGATCCAGTCGGCGATGGTCTCAGTCTCGCTGGCCGGGGTGGGGAACGCCCACAACTGCACTGGATCCTGGCTGGTTTCGGAGGCGGCTTTGGACGTGGCTTTCACTGCGGTTGGGTCCAGTCGGCTTGCGATGATGTGCTGGAGTTCGACGAGGGCGGCGTTGGAGCGGAAGTTCCACTCCAACGGGTAGACCGTGGCACTGAAGGCGTCCTTGAAGCGCTCGAATGCCTCCGGCAGGGCGCCGGCCCATCCCATGATCCGCTGCTTGCCGTCTCCGACGGCGGTTACTGCGGTGTCCTCGCCGAACACTGAGCGAAGAAAGGAGAACTGGGCGGTGGTCGTGTCCTGGAACTCGT
Organism: Kitasatospora sp. NE20-6; assembly: GCF_045862635.1. Taxonomy (NCBI): domain Bacteria; kingdom Bacillati; phylum Actinomycetota; class Actinomycetes; order Kitasatosporales; family Streptomycetaceae; genus Kitasatospora; species Kitasatospora sp. NE20-6. Next base: position 13,688 of record NZ_BPRL01000062.1, on the reverse strand, counting down.
CGACGAACACGATGGGATAGGTCTGGCGCAAGGCGCGCTTGAGCTTCGGCACGGTACGGACGAGGAGTTCGGCCAGCCGGTTGATCATGGTGAAGTCGAGCTGTGCCGTTTCCCGGAGCAGGTGGTGTGTGCGCCACCACTCGTAGGCGGCGTAGGACCGGGAGTCGAGGTCGGCAGGCGAGGGCAGATTCGCGGGCAGGTCCCATCCGCCGACAACGTCGGCGAGGAACCGACCGGACTGGATCCGCGCGCCGCCGTTCCGCAGGGCGGCAGGGGTGGTGCGCGCGATGGTGTTGAGGAAGTCGTCCACCTCGCGCTGGGCCGCGAAGTGGATGTCGTATCCCCCGGCCAGGCGCCAGGGCTGGGGCAGAGCCGTCGCGAAGCGGTCGACCAGCCCTTTGGTGAAGGCGTCGAAGGTCATCGATACGAAACGGCCGGCGTGCTCCGGCGTCCGGGCTGCGACCCTGCGGCCCAGGTTGGCGGCAGCATCCCGCTTGAACGAGATCGCCAGGATGCGTTGCGGGTACGGGCAGATGCCGGTCTGCAGGAAGTAAGCGGCCCGTTGAGCGAGGAACTCGGTCTTGCCGGCGCCCGGTCCCGCCACGACCGCCACGCTGCCCGGGTCTTGCAGTGCCTCCCACGCGGTCGGCTCCAGGTCGTCGATCCCAGATGGCTTCCATCCCTCGTACTGGGGTGCGCCGGTGGCTGGCGAGGCTGGCAAAGGCGCTGGGTCCGGGGCGCCGATGTCCGGGCTCACAGTCCGGCCTCGCATCGGATGTGCTCCACGAGGGTTTTGAGGAAATCGGGTGCGCTGGCCTTCAGGTCCTCGTCACTCAGACGCGTGAGCGCACGCAGGTGGGTGCTCGGCTTCGAGCGGCCCAGGAACAGGTAGCGATACCAGCGCAACAGTTCGATCCGATCGGCGTTGCTCCAAAAGTCCTTCCTGGTGCCCCCGTTCTCGCCCAGGACGGTGTTGCTGGGGTCACTGGACCGAGGGCCGCGATCACCAGGTTCGAGGTGGGTGTAAGCATTCTTGAACTGCCGCAGCATGGCGTAGTCCAGGTCCAGCGGTGTGGCGTAGAAGATCCCGAATGTCCGCAGATGACTCAGGATCGACCGGATGGCGGCGACGTCGAGGTCGTCGTGGATGGCTTCGACGGTGTCGTAGTCAAGTCCTTGCAGCGGGTCGTGCCCGTTGGCGATGAGCTGGTTGCAGACGTCGCGCAGGTGACCCGGGCCGCCGCCGTCCTTGCCGTAGTCGAGGTCCAACAGTGTCGCGTGAGGGATCTTCAGGTCGTTGAGTAGCTTCCACATATGGTTGGTGTGCCGGCCTCCGAAGGGCACCACTGCGACGAACGAAGGGTCCAGATGGATGCCGAAGGCCCGCGCGATACGAGGGATGACGACCTCTTCGGAGTCACCTTCGCCGAGCACCACGAACTTCGCAAAGTACAACTCCGGGTGCGCGTAAACCGCCTCCCGCAGGTACTTGCCCTCCTCGGAGGTGCTGACAGGAAGGCTGATCTCGCGCACCGACGCGGACGCGGTCAGCGGCTCGACGCGGAAGTAGCGCACGTCCTCAGGGCGGATGCGGGTCATGACGCTCGCGGAGTGGCTGGACAGGACCGCCTGGGTCGCGAGCCCGGCACTCAGCGCGTGCAACTGGCCGACGATGCGGGACAGGTAGAACGGCGAGAGGCTGTTTTCTGGCTCCTCGACCGCGATCAGGGTCAGGTCCGGCAGCCGGGCGGTGTCCAGGGTGAAGTCACCGCTGTGGCGACCCTCGACGACAGCGGCCTCGACGTCGAGGGCCGCCGAGACTAGCGCTAGGTGCAGCAGGGAGCGCTGACCGTCGCTCAGCAGGCGAGCCGGCCGGGGCTGGCTTCCGTGGTCGGGCTCAAAGATCAGCTCGGAGTTGCGGACCAGCTGGTCGAAGTCGTCGTCCAGCAGCTGCAGCCGGGGATTAGCGTGGGTGCCGCCGCCGTGTAGCTCCTGCCAGCGGGCGCTCAGCGCCGTCTCGACTGCCTTGACTACCGGCTCGTCGGTGAACGTCCGGGCAACATCGGCTGCATTGCCGCGGACGGCGTCATGCAGGCGGTTCGACCACTGCGCCGCCCGCCAGAGCCGGCCGCGCAGGAAGTTCGCCACCTGGCGCACCCCATCGCGGGATGCCGGAATGTAGATCATCTGGATCCGGCTGCGCTCAGCGGGAGTCAAGGGCGCGTAGTCAGCATCACCGTACTCGTCGGCCAGCGTGTTGACGACCACGCGCTCCTCGGTGATCGTGCCGTCCACCGTGCCGTCGTCGACCCACTCGGCTTTGAGGACCACCCGAACCTTCAGCTCACCGTCCTGACTGGCGACCATGCGCCTGAAGAACTCCGGGACCGCCCGCGCCACAGCGACCTGCGCAGGGGACTCGCCCTCGTCCTCCTCGCCCATACCATCGGCGCCACCCGCCTCGGGCTCGGACTCCTCCTCGAGTTCAGGGAACGCGAGCACCGCCTCGATCGTCAGCTCGCGCTTGTCCGTCCTGGCCTCCCCCGCGGACTGCTCGGCGGCGGGAGCTTCCGCGACCGCGTGCTCGGCGGTGGTGTTCTCCACCGCCGCGTGCTCCCGGAGCGGGACATGGAAGTCGTCCACCCGTACGGTCCGCTCCTGCGTGGTGATCCCGAACAACCTCAGCAGCGCCTCGCACGCTGCGGTCTTTCCTGCCCCGTTGGCGCCGATGAACGCGGTCATGCCCGAATCAAGGCGAATGGTGGTACGCCCCGGCCCAAAGCACTTGAAGTTCTCCAGTACCAGCTTCTCGATGAACATTCTTCACTTTCCCGCACACAAGGGGGCATCAGGTGAAATATTGCGCGGATCATCGTATCGAAGTAGCGAGGCCGTGGGGCGTGAATGCGCGACAGTCCGCAAGGCAGCAAACAGTCTCAACCCCAATGGCACGCCAACCGGTAGTGCTGGACCCTCGCCAACCCGTCACTGCTGCTCCCGTCCCCAGCGCATCCGAATGTCCAACGGCGATAAACGGCAGGACAGCGACCGCACCCGACGAGCGGCCACACCTGGCACCAGCCGGACCAGCCCGAGAAGACAAAGACGTTCCTGGCTGCGCCCCAGAGGTGACGTACCATCGGTAACGGGCCCGCCTCAGGCCCGACGTGGAGGCCGACCCACCCAGCTGCGGTTGCTCGGCACCCGCTCCGGCAGTTCAGGGGATGTGGGCCGACTGCGGACTGCTGGCGCCCCAAGGGCGGCAAGACGGTCAGCGGACCTTACGGACCCATGGAGAATGACCTGAACACGTCAATTTGACAGAGGACTGGAAGAATGCCCGGAAGCTGCGATGGTGCCGCACCGGATGACTTCCCCCACCCACATGGTGTCTACGACCAGCGGCTGCGATGGTGCCGCACCAGCGGGGTGCGGAGGGACACGAGAGGGACGCACTGTGGTGGCTGCTGGACACAGGGCTGCGATGGTGCCGTGCGGAGGGACCCCGCCTGCCGGATCGAGGGAGATGAGATCGTCGGCGCTGCGATGGTGCTGCCTCGACAAGGTGCGAAGGAGCGGCGAGCATCTGGTCGCCATGGCGAACAGCGCGGTGTCGCACTGGCAGGGTTCGGAGGGACGACCAACTCAGCTTCTCAGCGTACGACGCGCAGGGGCTACGACGGTGCCGCACCGGAAGGGTACGAAGATCCCCGACAGGGGCGACCAGCTGGATACGGTGTATCAGCAGGGCGCGGAGGGACAATACCGACCGTAGCGACCTAGCGGCGCGCGGCAACCTGCGATGGTGCCACACCGGAAGGGTGCGGAGAGACAGCCAAGTACCGGTACCCGCCGTGATGCGGTTACCGAAACTGCGATGGCGCCGCACCGGCAGGGTACGGAGGGACTAGATGCTGGCGGGCCGGTAGCCAACGGGCAGGACACTGCGATGGTGCTGCACCGGCAGGGTATGGAGGGACGTCGTCCGTCACGAAGTCGTAGTGCTCGCCGCCGTTGCTGCGATGGTGCCGCACCGGAAGGGGGGGCGGAGCGACTCGACTGCGCGGACATCACCTGGACCGCCGCCACCGGGCTGCGATGGTGCCGCACCGACAGGGTGCGGAGCGACGAACCCCGTCGGCCCGTACTACGGGCTGATTGGGCGGCTGCGATGCTGCCGCGCCGGAAGGGTGCGGAGCGACGGCGTCCAGACGGCCGGCGTCGGGGTGGAGAGCGGTCCTGCGGTGGTGCCGCACCGACAGGGTACGGAGCGACTCGGTCGAGTGCAGGTCGACGGGGGCAGGGTGCTTGCTGCGATGGTGCCGCACCGGAAGGGGGTGGAGGGACGCGGCGGCTGGCACGGGCATGGCACTGGTCTTGCCGCTGTGGAAGGGCGCGGAGGAACGGCGGCTTCGGTGGCCAGAACACCTGAGAACTCAACCTACAGCGGAGGAAACTCGCCGACGGCACCGAGGTCCTGGTTCCGCTGCGGCTTCGATGGTGCCGGCGCGGAAGGCCTACGCCGCTGTGACCAGGCCGCCGAGGTCGCCCTTCCTACGATGGTGCCGCACCAGGAATGCACGGAGGGACATATTGGCCACGGCCCGCGATGTCTCGCCCTTCGGGCTTCGATGGTGCCGCACCGGCAAGGTGCGGAGCGACGTAGAACCAGAGGACGAAACGAAGTTGCTCGGCAGTCCTTCGATGGTGCCGTACCGGCAGGGTACGGAGGGACGTCTGCGCACCTTCGTCCTGCAGGGACATGGTCTTGCTGCGATGGTGCCGTACCGGCAGGGTGCGGAGCGGCCCCTTGGAGGAGGTCCAGGCGTTCGCCGATCACGACCTGCGATGGTGCCGCACCGGCAGGGTGCGGAGGGACAGGGCGTTGCGGAGCATCCAGGAGATGGTGTCGCCCCTGCGATGATGCCGCAGCGGAAGGGTGCGGAGGGACGGCGCGTGAGCTGCTGGTTTTCCGGATAGGAGGGTCAGCCGCCGTGGCATGTCGCTCACTTTTCGGGCATTCCGGTCTTTTTGCTTGGGTGCGGTGGGGTGTTTTCGTGTGTGCTTGGGGTTCCGAGGCCGAGGCCGGCGGGGCTTCGGTACGGCATGTTGGCGGTGTGGAGTTGTCAAGGATCGTGTGGTGGGTGGCTGGTGGGGTTCAGGGGTAGAGGCGGTGGCTTGCGGCGAGGGGTCCGTTGGATTGTTTGAGGCCGGTTCGGGGTGCGGTGTAGAGGGCGGTGACGCCGAGGTTGGTGAGCATTCTGGCATTACGGGTGGTGCGGGGTTCGGTGGCGCGGACGGCGGGGTGTTCGAGCAGGACGGTGACGGCGGTGGTGGTGAGGGGTGGTGTCCAGGCGGGCCAGCGCAGGGCGCCGCGGGTGTCGGTGGTGTCCCAGCTGGTGGAAGCCTGGGTGCGGCCGGTGGCGGTGAGGCGGAAGGTGCCGAGGGCGTGGAGGGCGAGCCAGGTGGGGCCGGGGGCGCCGCGCTGGTAGGCCTTGCCTTCGGAGTTGGTGTACGCGTCCCCGAGGGAGCGGTGGTCGAGGTTGGCGGAGGCGTAGTTGGGCACGCGTCGCCAGCCGGTGAGGGCGGCCCGGATCTGCCGGGGGTCCTGGTGGCAGCCCTGGACGGCTTTCTGCATCAGGACGGCGGTGGTCATCTGGCCGGCGGCGGCGATCAGCGGGGTGACGGAGGTGCGCGGCACCGTGGCGGCTCCGGCCGCGGGTTGGGGGGCGCCTTTGACGGTTTTGGGTGCGACGTCGTCGAAGCGCATGCTGTTGGTCAGGGCGGCGAACCAGCGTGCCTGGTGACCGCCGCCCTCGCGTTCGGTGGCGGCGTGTTCGCGCAGTAGCCGGTGGGCGGTGTCGATGGGCATGCGCAGGGCTTCGTTGGGGGCGGTGCGGTCTTCGCGGGTACGGGTCAGGAGCCCGGGAACGTGGGGGAAGCAGTCCCAGCGCGCGTCCTCCCCATCAGGGGTGTCGGTCTCGTCGCCGTCCTGGTTCTCGGTGTCGTCCGTCTCCTCGTCGGGTTCTTCGGGTGCGGCGGCCGTGGTGGTGGGCTTGGGCGGGAGGTGGGTGGTGAGGAGGTCGGCGAGGTCCTCGATGGTGAGGGGCTGGTCGGTGGTGAGGACGGCGGGGGCAGCCGGGCCCTTCCAGTGGAGGCGGGGCGGGGTGGGCAGGGTGGCGGTGGCGAGTTCGAGGACGCCGAGGGCGGCGAGGAAGCCGAGCGCGTCGTCGGAGCGCAGGGCGGGGAGTTCGAGCTGGTGCACGGTCAGTTGCCTTCTTCGGAGCAGGCGATGTCGGCGAGGCGGACGACGGCTTCGAGCACGGCAAGGCCCCAGAAGCCGTAGCGCTGGTTGAGGGCACGGAAGCGGTCCGGGCCGTCCCAGTCGGTGCCGATCACGGCGCTGGAGATCTCGATGGTGGTGTGGTCGGGCATGGTGCACTCGACGAGGACGGGCTCGGGGTCGGGGAAGGCGGGGAACAGGGGGCGGGCGTAGCCGTGGTGGGCGGCGACGAGGTGGGTGATGAGGTCATGGTCGAGGCCGTGGGCGGTGGTGGGGTGGGTGGTGAGCCAGGTTCGGACGGCGGCGGCGCTGAGGGCTTCGTGGCGCAGGTCTTTGGACCAGTTGGCGAGGTGGGCGGCTTGTCGGCGGGCGGTGCGGTTGTTGGGGTCCATGCTGGATTTGGCGAGGGGTTCGGGTAGGGAGTCGGCGTGCAGGGCGTCGCCGGCGCAGAGCATGCACTGCATCCGGGGGTGTTGTTTGCCGCTGTCGTGGGCGGCGGCGGCGAGTTCGATGGCGCGGGTGAGGTCGTCGGGCAGGCCGATGGTGTGGGCGTAGGTGCGGGCGCGCTCCGCGACGGCCTGGTGGTGGTGGGTGAGGGTGACGGTGCGGGTGAGGCTGCTGGTGTCGGGGTCCTCGTCGGCGGTGAGCTGGTAGCGGCCGGTGTCGGCAAGGCGGGGTGGGATGAGGAGGATGCGGGCGGCGGCGGTGCGGTCGGTCAGGACGAGTCCGGAGCGGGTGTCCTGCCGGGTGGGGGTGCTGGTGCGCCAGGCGGTGACTTCCAGCAGGTTCTCCAGGCGGCGGCGTAGGGCAGGGGTGTGGCGGGTGGGTGCGTCGAAGGGGGTGTCGGTGGGCAGGGCGGCGAGCAGGGTGGTGATCGTGGTGCGGACCGTGTCGGTGGTGCTCGGGGTGCCGGGGTGGTCGGGGTCGGCGGTCAGGTCGGTGATGGCCTGTTTGACGGTCGGGGTGAACGTCTCGGGGCTGGTGCCGGTGGTGGCGGCCAGGACGATCGGGTCCAGGCGTAGCGGGGTGGGGGTGTGGTCGGTGGGGTGGTCGCCGAGGTCGGGGACGGGGGTGTGGGGGTCGGCGGTCCAGCCGTAGGCGTCGTGGCCGCCAGCGGTGGTGGGCAGGACGAGGGTGGCTCCGGGTTTCAGGTCGTCGGTGGTTTGGGGGGTGGTCCAGGTGCCGTCGGGTTCGCGTTGGAGGACGGTGGTGCGCAGGCGGGTGGGGGTGGTGCGGGGTTCGAGGGTGGTGTCGGGGGTGGTGCCTTCGAGGTCGCTGGTGTCGGGTGTGCGGCGGGGTTCGGTGAGGAAGCGGCGCACGGTGGGCAGGGGCAGGGTGAGGGTTTCGGTGGTGTGGATGGGGGTGGCGCGGATGTGTTCGGCGAGGGTGTCGGGGTCGGTGGTGTGGGTGGGGAGGTCGGCGCGCCACAGGAGCTGGATGTCGGGTTCGCCGGTGTCGAGGCCGTGGAGGAAGGGGCCGGGGGGTTCGTCGGGGACGGGGATGGGGCTGGTGCGGGCGAAGGCGTCCAGGCGCACCTGGTGGAGTGGGGGGATGTGTGCGCCGGCGCGGGTGAGGGGTGTGGTGTCGGTGCCGGCCAGGAGGGTGGGCAGGGTGGCGGGGTTGAGGAGGAGGCCGTCGGGCAGGAGCGGGGTCAGCTCGGTGGGGTCCTGGGTGTCGTGGGCGGGGGTGTGTTGGGTGAGCCATTGCCAGGTGCGGGCGGCGGCGGTGCCGTAGACGGGGATGCGGTCGGGGTCCTCGGGGTGGTGGGTGCGCACGAGGATGGCGGGGGCGGCGTCGAGGTCGCCGCGGCGGTCGAGGCGGCCGAGGCGCTGGAGGACGGCGGCCCAGTCGCCGCACTCGCTGACCATCGCCCCGAAGGTACAGTCGATGCCCACTTCCAGGGTCTGGGTGCTGACCACGACCAAGGGGCGTTTGCGGTCCGGGTCGACGCCGTCGAGGAGTTCGACCAGCGGTCCGGCGATCAGCAGGTCACGCTCGCCGCCGCGGCAGCGGCCGGTCAGCAGCACCACGTCCACGTCCGCGCGTTGGGCCAGTTGCTGGTGGGCGGCGCGGGCGTGGGCGATCGTGTTGGCGATCACCGCGACCACCGGCAGGTGCAGCAGCGGCAGGACGGCGTCCAGGCCAACCTCGGCGGCGTGGGCGAACGCCTCGGCGGGCTTGGCCGACCAGCCGGCGGCGTCCAGCAGCGTCACGTGGCGTCGGGCGGCGATGCGCCGTCCGGCGACCGGATGGTCGCGGTCGGCATCACCGACGCCCAGGCGGGGGCGGCCGGTGGGGGCGCTGGTCGCCGACAGGCTCACCACCCGCGGTGCCCGCCCCGCCAGTTCCCCGCGCACCGCGGTCTGCTGGTAGGCCGCGGCGTCGGCGGCGGTGGCAAGCAGTGCCTTCGACAGGTGGGCCTCGTCCAGGACGAGGAGGGCGTCATGCCCGGTCAGGGCGGCGTCGATCGGGGCGCGCCGGGGTGAGGTGTGGTAGCCGCGGAACAGCAGGCGGCTGCCGTACTGGTCGACGGTGGAGGTCACCACCAGCGGCTGGGCCGGGCTGCGGACCCAGTTCGCCTCCCAGCGGGTGCCGCCGCGCATCCGCACCACCTCCAACGGCTCTCCGCCGCCGAGGTCGCGCAGCGCGGCAGCGACCTTCGCCCGCACCGAGCCGGCCGGCGCAGCCTTGAGAGCGCCGGCCAGGTCCAGGGCCTGCTGGTGGGCCTGGTCGACCACCAGGCGCCGGTCGACGCAGAAGAACAGCCGCAGCGGCACCCTGCGGTGCCCGCGTCCCAGTCCCTGGCGCTGGTTGCGGGTGTGTTCCTGGGCGAGGAGGAAGAGCCAGATGTCGATGAACGTGGTCTTGCCCAGCGCGGTGGGCACGTCCAGGTCCGGCCAGTCCGCGCCGGCGGCGACCGCGTCCAGGTAGGCGCTCTGCCAGGGGAACGGCGCCCAACCTGCGCAGCCCTCGCACACCACGGTCGTGGTCCCGTCGGGGCAGTGGGTGTGGTGGTGGACCTCCCGGAAGAAGGCCGGGAAGTCGGCCGGCGTGATCACCGGCAGCCGCTCGGATCCCGTCACTGCTCGTCCTCCTGGAGGTGCGGCTCGGGACGGCACAGGCCCAGTCCGAAGTTCTTCTTGCTCCCCAGCACCACCGGCCCCGTGACCGGCGCCGGGAACCTCACCCGCACATGACAGCTCGGCAACGGCCGCTCCCCCTCCTTGCGGCGCACCGGGAACCCGTCCACGGCCCGGGACCCGGGTACGAGCGCGCCGCGTGGGGTCACCTGCACCTGCGTGGGTTCGGGCAGCCCCGCTGCGGTACAGCTAGCCGTGACCGAGTCCGCCCAAGCGGCTTCCTCGTACTTCTTGGGGAAGCGGTCGAGGACCATCGGCAGCACCGTGGTCCACACGGTCGAGGGCCTCTGCCACGTCCAGGGCTGGACGGTCTGCGGCCACGAGTCCTGGCCGGCAGGACTGACCCGTACCAGGTCCAGGGGTTCCCCGTCCGCGAACCGGATCCAGCGCAGGCCCCCGTCGTGGCGAAGGAGGGCGGCGAGCAGTGCCTTGCGGTCCTGCCTGGGCATCTCGCGGGGTAGGGCGATGCCCAGGCCGCGCAGCATCCCATCGGCGTGGTGGTGGCCGGTGAACGGGAGCGCGAGGTAGGCGACCGGGCGCGGGCCGTCCGGGCTGTTCTTGTGGCCGTGGACCGTGGTCATCGCCTCGACGTCGTGGCCCATCGCCTCCAACGTGCCCATCACCATGCTCCGCAGCTGGCCAGTCAGCTCCAGCGTCCACCGCGGATCCAGCGCCACACCCGGTACGAACGAGAACGTCAGCAGGTCACCGAACGGCCCGTCCACCACCGTCTCCTCGTCCCTGAGGGTGTGGTCGGGGTCGAGGTAGTGCCGGACGACCGACTGGCTCCAGGTCGGCTGCTGCTCGGCAAACGCCTCCTCCAGCCACGCCAGATAGCCCCGGTAGGGGACCCGGATGGGTAGCGCACCGACCGGGTACTCGCCGTCGGCGGCCGGCACCCAACGCCGGCGCCCCCCGTCCTGCTCTTCGGCCGGGCCAGGGCCGCACCAGGCGTCCAGCAGACCGGCACCGGTGGAGCGCCCGAAGTACGGTACCCGGTGGGCCAGTTCCTTCAGCACCGGGGCGAGCTCCTCCCCCGGGTCCGCGGCCCAGCTGAACACCATCCGTGTCCCGGACAGCGTCTTCTGCGCCCACGTGCGCGGCACCCCACCGGCTGTGCGTCCCGGCAGCAGGCCGTGGGTCACCTTCTTCGGGTCCACGATGTTGGTCACCACCCACGCCGCCCGCGGGTGCTCCGCCTCCAGCGGCCTGGCCGGCACCGTGACCACCGGCGGCTCCTGGGCCTCCAGCCAGGACAGCGCCATCCGGTGCCCGGCCTCCTCGAGGTCGGCGTGCGCGACCAGCGCGCAGAACAGCCGGGCCGGGTGCGGCGGCCACTCGGCCCGCTCACCGTCCATGCCCGTCGCCTGGTAGAGCGGCTCCAGCAGCTCCACCGAGATGTGGAAAGGCATGACGCTCTACTCGCCTTCCGCCTCGCCGATGCCCTCCAGGCGGAACGAGCGCTCGATCGCCTGCTGCACCTGGACGTTCGGCCACAGCCGCACCGGCTCCTTCGCCCACACCAGGCCCGCCTCCTCGGCCCGGGCCCGCGCGAACGCGAACAGCTCCAACGCCTGCGCCGCTGTCTCCAGCTCCAGCGGCTCCGTCACCGCCACACCCTCACGCCCGCGCCCGACCCACTCGATGCGCTCCGACACCAGCAACAGGTCACAGCCCGACCGCAGCCGCACCGCCGGCGCAGCGAACGCCAGCCGGTCCCCCAACAGCGCCAGCGCCGCCAACAGCGCCCGCGCGGCCCGCACGTACTCCCTCGGCGCGTCGCCGAAACGCAGCGCCCGCAGGCCCGCCGGGGCCAGGCTCGCGTTGCGTTCGATCGCCCGCACCGTTACCCCGCCCAGCCCTTCGACCGGCGGGATCATGCCGTGCCCGACCGCCGACGCCTTGAGCGTCTTGCCCTTGCCCTTCTTGCCCGTGCCCTCCACCGGCCGCCACCCATCAGCGGTCAGCTCTACCGTGTCGCCGGGGAAGTTCCACACATCCAGACGCCCCGCCGCCCGCTTACCGGACAGCGGGTGCAGGCCCACCATCTCCGAGGTGTAGGCGCGGGGCACCTTCAGCTGCACCCGGCGCTTGCGGTGCGAGTCCCACAGCCCGTACACCAGGTCCGTCGGCGCCGACGCCAAAAACGCCCGTACGTCCCCCGTTCCCGCATCGCGCAGCGCCCGCCCCAGAGCCGTGTCGTCGAACTTCGTACCGGACTCGTCCGTCGCATCCCTGAAGTAGGCGTCCCGGGAGCGGTGCGGGGCGTCGAGGTTCGTCATCCGCAGCGCCCGGCCCTCCGCGGTCAGGTGCAGCGCCAGATGCGGCACCAGCACCTCACCCTGGTCGACCGCCTCCAGCAACGCCGTCTCGCAGCGGTTCGCCTGCGACTGCCGCTGATCCAGCAGAACCACCCGCGCGGACTCACCACCGATCCACCGGTCCTCGAACAGGTGGCCCGGCCCGTCGGTGTCCTTCTCCCTGCCCGTCGCCGGATCCTTCTGCTTGACCTTCACCGTCGGCGGCGCCACCGGCGCCCCTACCCCGGCCACCGGTTCATAGCGGGCCGTGATCCGGATCCCGCCGTCCGTCGACAGCCCACTCGCTGCCTCGGCCAGCCGCTCGTACAACGCCTCCATGAAAACCCTCCTCGGACAGAACCTCTCGGACAATTCGCATCGAAGCAGCCGCCACCGACAGCCCTCACCACTTCGAGTGACTGATCGTCAAAAGTGCTTTACCGAAGCATGGTTTGCGGTAAAGGGTGCCACCGTTGCCGCGCAATGCCTCTTCGCACCACCTCGGCGACAAGGCCGCCCGTTCGGGCTTCGCCGCGACCCTCTGCCAGCAGCGCGAAGGGGCCCGGCTCAGGCTTTCGCGCCCGGCGGCGAGTTGGCTGCTTCCGGGCCGTTGGCGCAGGCGCCGACGCTGTCGGCGGTCCGAACCTGGTTGCGACGGTCACCACACCTGAGGCGCCCGATCGTTGTACCGCCACGGCGAAGGGGCAGCCCAGAAACCCGTCGACCCCGGACCTTCCGCACCTCCCGACCTACTTTGACTTGATGGCCATCGGCAACATGCTAAACCGAATTAACAAGACGACATCCACACCCCTCAAGGTAACAAATCGGCAAACAGTAACGTCATGGCCCTTGTATTAGCAGGGCCAGCGCCACCAGCATCTGCGCCCATGGAGATTCGATTTAGCACGCTGGAAACGCTGGGGGAACCTCATGCGTAGACACTCGGCCGCACCCGGACGCCACGTCGTCCTTCGCCTGCTGCTCACGCTGCTGTTCTGTCTGCCCGTGGGCTCGGCACTGACCGCTCATCAGGCGGTTGCCGCCACGACCGACCTGGTCAATCCGGGGTTCGAGACGGGCAACCTGAACGGCTGGGCGGCCTCGGGCACCGCGTTCCAGAACGCGGTCACCTCGGAGGCCGGCTGGGGCTGGGGCTGCTGCTTCAACCAGCAGGGCACCTACCACCTGTGGGGTTACAAGGGCGGCACGGACACAGCGGTCGGCACCCTGACCTCCGACGCCTTCACCCTCTCCGGTACGGGCATGGTGAGCCTGCTCGTCTCCGGCGGACAGGACCTGAACAACCTGTACGTGGCGCTGGTCGCGGCCGACGGGACCGTGCTGCAGAAGGCCACCGGCACCAACGACGAGGCGTACCGCCGCGTGACGTGGGACGCCCGCGACCGCATCGGACAGCAGCTGCGGATCAAGGTCGTCGACCAGGCCACCGGCGGCTGGGGCCACATCAACCTCGACGACGTCCGCACCGGACTCGACCAGCCGCCCGCCGGTACGGCTTCCCTGGTCAATCCGGGGTTCGAGACGGGCAACCTGAACGGCTGGGCGGCCTCGGGCACCGCGTTCCAGAACGCGGTCACCTCGGAGGCCGGCTGGGGCTGGGGCTGCTGCTTCAACCAGCAGGGCACCTACCACCTGTGGGGTTACAAGGGCGGCACGGACACAGCGGTCGGCACCCTGACCTCCGACGCCTTCACCCTCTCCGGTACGGGCATGGTGAGCCTGCTCGTCTCCGGCGGACAGGACCTGAACAACCTGTACGTGGCGCTGGTCGCGGCCGACGGGACCGTGCTGCAGAAGGCCACCGGCACCAACGACGAGGCGTACCGCCGCGTGACGTGGGACGCCCGCGACCGCATCGGACAGCAGCTGCGGATCAAGGTCGTCGACCAGGCCACCGGCGGCTGGGGCCACATCAACCTCGACGACGTCCGCACCGGACTC